>NZ_JAAIFP010000015.1:0-268864 GCF_010747435.1 Paenibacillus sp. ALJ109b | reverse complement strand
TGACAGAACAACCTTCCGATCGCTGTTATTCCCAGATTTCTTTGATTGTATTTAGAAAAGGTGAAATCCGGAAATAAAGGCGAAGCGTATGCTTTCGATGCAGCTTTCTTTCAGAAAGCTTTTAGCTCCGCTACTTCAGGTTTTTTCTGTCCTCTACGTTATTGTGTAAAATTTTTAGTTGAGAATATCAAGCTAGTTCAACTTAATGGCTTGGTTTGTTAAAACACACATATTAGGGGGAATCAGGATCATGATGAAAAAGTGGATTAGCGGTTTGGCTGCAGTGGCAATGACATCGGTATTACTTGCAGGATGCGGCAGCAGTACAGAGAACGCAACAGGCGGATCAGGCAGCGGAGGCACGGCGCCAAACAAGCTGGTCATCTCCACTTGGGGGTTCTCGGAAGATTTCTTCAATGAAGAAGTGTTTGGTCCATTTGAAAAAGAACATAATGTAGACATCGTGCTTGAAGTAGGTAACAACGCTGAGCGTTTGAACAAAATCCGCCAAGGTACATCCAATGTTGATGTGATCTATTTGTCCGATTACTATGCACAGCAAGGTATTGATGAAGGTTTGTTTGAGAAAATCGACCGCTCCAAAATTCCGAATGTGAATGATATTTATGATATTGCCAAAGCACCGCTTGGCGAAGATTACGGCCCGGCCTACACCGTTGGACAGCTCGGAATCGCTTATAACCCGGACCTCGTTAACAAAGAAGTCACTTCATGGGCTGATCTGTGGGACCCGGCGTTTGCGGGTAACCTGACCATTCCGAACATTACGGCAACAGCAGGCCCAATGGTATTGGATGCAGCTTCCCGTGTAGCTGGTAACGAAACGTTTAATGAAGATGCAGCATTTGCGGAACTGAAAAAATTAAGTAGCAACGTTGTTAAATTTTACACGCAAACTTCCGAATTCGTGAACATGTTCTCCCAGGAAGAGATTGCTGGCGGACCGATTATGGAAATGTACTTCAAAGATTTGAAAGCCGCAGTGCCAAATGCGAAGTTTGTTACACCTAGCGAAGGTGCGTATGCCGTCATGAATACAATCAATGTCGTGAAAGGCAGCAAGAACAAAGAACTCGCCGAAGAATTCATCAACTGGCAGTTGAGCCAGGATGTACAAACCAAATCCGCCAAAGCTAAAGTGGATTCCCCGGTAAATACAAAAGTTGAATTGAATGCCGAAGAAGCTGAAGGCGTAACGTATGGTGCAGACGTGGTTGGCAAGCTGAACAAGCTGGATATGGAATTTGTGAATCAACAGGCTAAAGCATGGACAGATCGTTGGAACCGTGAGATTGCACAATAAGCATAATTAGCGTTAGAACGATAAGGTTTAGAGACAGGTATAGATTGTGCTAGACAAACAAAAAATTTGCAGCAAGCAATAGTTTAACGGCAGAGGAGTTGGGCATGTATGAGTGAAACAGGAAATCGCATCATTCTGGATGTGGATACCGGTATTGATGACGCGCTGGCGATCTTGCTGGCCGTCAAGAGTCGGAAGCTGGACATTCTCGGGATTACCACGGTCTGCGGGAACGTATCGCTCCAGCAGGCAACGGATAATACATGCAAAGTTCTCGAGCTGGTGGGAGCACCCTCCATTCCGGTCATTGCCGGAGCAGCTGGGCCACTCACACGCAAGTCTCACTTTGAGCACCGGGTACATGGACAAGACGGATTGGGTGGTGCGCTGCCCGATCCGGCCGTGTCCAAGCAGGCGGATGAAGGCTTTGCCCCAGACTTTATCGTTGAACAAGCGAAGTTGTACCCAGGCGAACTAACATTGATCATGACTGCGCCGTTAACGAATCTGGCTCTGGCGTTAATGAAGTGTCCTGAACTACCTACATTATTGAAGGAAGTCATCTTCATGGGTGGTGTTGTTCGTGGGCATGGCAACATTACACCTACTGCGGAGTACAACACGTACGCTGATCCCGAAGCCGCACGCATTGTATTGCATGCAGGTTTCGAGAAGCTTACGCAGGTGGGCTTGGATGTTACCCGCCAAACGCTGTTGAATGAAGAAGCCATCGGACGATTGACTGATCCGGTATTGCGCGATTACGTGGCACAGAGCACAGAGATTTACATCAAGCGGTATGAAGAAATGAACGGCATACGCGCCTGTGCCCTGCATGATCCACTGGCCGTTGGCGTCGCTCTTGCCCCGGAACTGGTTGGACGCAAATCGTATTACGTCGATGTAGAGACGGCCAGCCGCCTGTGTGATGGTCAGATGGTATGTGACTTCCAAAACCGTTTGGGCGAACAACCTAACACACTCGTCTGCGAAACGGTAGACGCCGAAGCATTCCTTGAGCTATTTATTAATGCATTAAATTCTTAATTGCTCGACCCAATAAGATATTTATACGATTGCGGAGAGTGCAGAACCGATCTGGAGAAGCGAAGCGTTCCCCTTTATCCCCCGATTTTCTCCATTGAAAAGGAATCAGAAAAATCGGGGGATAACAGGGATCGAAGGACGGTACTGCAATCGGAGTATCCGAGTATAAATCTCTAATTCTTATGTCAGGAGTACCGCGATGAAGAAATCAGTATACTGGCTATTGCTGCCGGGATTTGTGTTTTTGGCGGCGTTTATGATCATTCCGATTGTCCTGACGATCGGATCGACGTTTTTTCAGGAAAACTCCTTCACGTTTGAAGGATACATGCATTTTTTCAGAGACCCTTACTTTTTGAAAATATTGCTTACGACGCTGCAGGTCAGCGTGGTCACCACCATCGTCTGCGTGGTGCTCGGATTCCCGACAGCTTATTATATTTCACAGAAAGCGCCGCGTCGCAAAGGCATTCTGCTCGCGCTGGCAATCTTCCCACTGCTTACGAGCCCGGTTGTGCGCTCGTTTAGCTGGATGATTATTCTCGGACGCAAAGGGCTGATTAACAACACCCTTGTTGGGCTTGGTATCGTGGACAAGCCGCTGGATATTCTGTATACGCCGGCAGCCATGATGATTGGTTTGACCCATCTGTTCCTGCCGCTCATGATCATTTCACTGGTCGGTGTGCTTGAGAACATCGATGGTGATCTGCTCAAGGCAGCGCAGAGCCTGGGTGCATCCCGTTTCACGGCATTCCGCCGGGTGGTGTTCCCGCTGGCTGTGCCAGGGCTTGTTATCGGAGCCGTACTTGTTTTTGTCGGAAGCCTGACGGCTTATACGACGCCTGCACTATTGGGAGGCAAACAGCGCGTAATTGCGACGTTCCTCTATCAGAACGCCATGACCCTGAACGACTGGTATCTGGCCTCGGTCGTTGCTGCGATTATGATTGTCATTACGTTTGTCGTGGTCGGTGTCATGAACAAAATGGCCAAAACTTTAAATCCGAAGGGGTAGACATATGCGGGAGAAACATATCGGGCTGGGCCTGTTCAGTCTGCTGGTCTTTATCTTTCTGCTGGGCCCGCTTCTGATCATCTCGGTGACTTCGTTTGAACCGGGGACGGTACTCAAATTTCCGCCGGAGGGCTTCTCCCTCCGCTGGTACGAGAATATTTTCAACACAGGCGGTTTCCTCCGTACGTTCCAGACGTCCATCATCATTTCCCTGCTGGGGAATTTGCTGGCGCTGTTGCTCGGGGTTCCGGCTGCGTACGCACTTAGTCGTTATGATTTCAAAGGCAAGTCCGTGCTGAATGCATTGTTCCTGTCCCCGGTACTCATTCCGGGAATCGTGCTTGGTTTTACATTGATGAAATACCTGATCGTGATCTATCATCTGCCGATGTATCTCGGATTGTTGATCGGTCACACGATTATCATGCTTCCGTTTATCATTCGCGTTATCGCATCGAGTCTGTCGAGCTTTGACTTTGCAGTAGAAGAAGCAGCCCTGAGTCTCGGCGCGGGACGGGTAAGAACGTTCTTCCAGATCGTGCTGCCTAACATTCGCTCAGGAATTCTCGCGGCGGTGCTGATTGCCTTTCTGGAGTCGTTCAACAACGTGGACATTTCCGTGTTTATGACCGGACCAGGGGTAAGCACATTGCCAATTCAGATGCTGACCTATGTAGAAAATTATTTTGACCCAACCATTGCAGCCATTTCCGTGCTCTTGATGGTATTAACTGGACTTTTAATGTTCGTGATCGAACGGATCATGGGCGGATTTTCATACTTTACTAAACGTTAATTGGAGGCGCAGAACGCTATGGCATTGCTGACATTGGATCGCGTATCGGTGGCTTACGATAACCAGACGATCCTGAAGGATTTTCAATTGGAGCTGGAAAAAGGTAAGCTGCTCTCCCTGCTCGGACCGAGCGGTTGCGGCAAAACAACTACGCTGCGCCTCATCGCCGGATTCCTGGAAGCAACACAGGGCAAGTTTATGTTCGGCGGCAAGGATTACACGAAGGTTCCGGTAAACAAGCGGAATTTCGGATTTGTATTTCAGAGTTATGCGCTGTTCCCGCATCTGTCTGTCTATGACAACGTGGCC
The DNA here is from genome assembly GCF_010747435.1 of Paenibacillus sp. ALJ109b. Classification (NCBI taxonomy): domain Bacteria; kingdom Bacillati; phylum Bacillota; class Bacilli; order Caryophanales; family Paenibacillaceae; genus Paenibacillus; species Paenibacillus sp. ALJ109b. The sequence goes on along the minus strand of NZ_JAAIFP010000015.1, from coordinate 264,370 downwards.
TTCGGCCTGCGGATGCGCAAGGTAAAAGATAAGGATATTTCTTCACGCGTAATGCGCATCCTTGAAGTGGTGAACCTGAACGGCTTCGAGAAACGCTTCCCGCAGGAACTGTCCGGTGGACAGCGTCAGCGTGTGGCGATTGCCCGCGCACTCGTCATTGAACCGGATTTGCTGTTGTTCGATGAACCGCTTAGTAACCTGGATGCCAACCTGCGGCTGAATATGCGGGTGGAGATCCGCCGGATTCAGCAGGAACTGGGCATTACGACGCTTTATGTTTCTCATGATCAGGAGGAGTGCTTCTCCATCTCGGATCAGGTAGCGATTATGAACAAAGGCGTTGTCGAGCAGCTCGACCGCCCAGAGACGATTTTTAAATACCCAGCCACAGAATTTGTAGCCCAATTTATCGGCTTCCACAATTTTATTGAATTCGCAGAGCGCAGTGATGCAGGAGAGGTGATCACGCTGAAAGCGGGTGGTCGTTTGTTCACGGCAACAGCGCATCCTGGAACAGCACGTCCCGGTGCACGCAAAGGTGCGATTCGCCCGGATGATCTGATGGTTAGCGGAGATACCTCTGGGGACATGGCAAATGCTTTGCCAGGGATTATCAAAGTAAGCACGTACCTTGGACGCAGTTATCAGTACGTCATTGAGACAGAACTTGGCGACTTCACAGCCAATCAGGAGATGGAGACACCTTATCTCAGCGGACAGCGGGTTAATCTGATTTTCCCGCAGGATAAACTTGTCCTTGTGGAATAGCAGCAGGAAGCAGAAGCAGCAAAAGAGGCATTTATCAGCTGAATCCAGAGCAATATAGCTAGTTGTAACTGCTGCTCTGGATCGCTGTAAGATGCTCATGAAGAAGGAGATTATGCCCCATGCGTGCAGATCAACTAATTAAGAATGTACATGTGTATAACAGTTATTATAAACGATTCGAAATGAACAACGTGGCTGTACTGGACGGTAGATTTATGTATGTTGGTCCAGGCGGCCCGGAGATGATTGAAGCTGATGAAGTGATCGATGCACGCGGACGTTACATGATTCCGGGCCTTATTGATATTCATCTGCACATTGAGAGTACGATGGTGACACCGGCAACCTTTTCCCATGGCCTGATCCGCTGCGGGGTAACGTCCATTGTGGCGGAACCGCATGAGATGGCGAACGTGTTTGGGCTGGAAGGTGTGCAGGAGATGATGTCGGCCAGTCGTGAGACAACGGTGGACATGTTCTACGCTATCCCAAGCTCCGTTCCAGCGACGCCTATGGAAACAACAGGTGGTTCAATCGAAATCGAAGACATGGATGTGCTGCTCGCTACTGGAGAGATCATCTGTCTGGGTGAGATCATGAACTATGTGGACGTCATCCGTGATCCGGAATGCAAGACCAATCAGATTCTTCAGCATATTCGCAAAAACTATCCAGATCTTGTGATCGAAGGTCATACACCGAAATTGCTTGGGCTGGATCTGCACCGACTGATCTATGCGGGCATCGATTCGGATCATACACATCAGAGCATTGAAGGCTTGCAGGCACGAATTGCGGCAGGTATGTTCATTGAAATTCAGGAAAAATCGATGACGCCAGAAGTCATGGAATACCTGATTCAGCATGATGTCGCTCAGCATTTCTGCTTCGTAACAGACGATGTTATGCCAGATTCGCTAGTGGAACGAGGACATCTGGATCATATCGTGCGTAAAGCCATTCGGATGGGGATGCGCCCCGAAGATGCGATTTACGCTGCAACCTCAACCCCTGCATCCCGTATGAAAATGACTGATCGCGGTAGCATTGCCCCAGGCAAAGTGGCGGACTATGTGCTGCTGTCCAACTTAGATACACTTGCAGTAGAGCAGGTATACAAAAATGGCCGTAAAGCTTATGACGACTACGAACCGTACAAGCAGGACCGAATTAGTGGACAGTTCCCACCTCACTTTTACAAAAGCGTGCAATTGGATCTGCTGGGAGCCGAGGATTTTGCAATCCGTTTGTCTGATCCAAAGGTGAATGGGCAAAGTGAAAGATCTGATTCAGACGCGCAGTTATCTGAAAATGGTTTAAAAAACTGCCGGGTTATGATGGTGAAGGATGGTTCAACCTTTGTGGAAGAACATATTGCACAGGTTCAGGCTGCGAAAGGTGAACTGCTCTGGGAAGAAAGCGAATATGGACAGATTGCGACCTTTGAACGTTATGGTGTGAACGGTAACCGAGCACACGGTTTGATTGGTGGAGACACGATCAAGCGTGGTGCCATTGCAACAACATATTCACATGATAACCACAACCTATTGGTCGTAGGGCGCAATCGTGAAGATATGATCTTAGCAGCTAACACGGTAATTTCGAGCCAAGGTGGGTTCTGTGTGGTGGAAGACGGCAAAGTGTTGTCTCATCTCGAACTTCCAGTGGGTGGCATTTTGACGGAGGAACCGCTAGCGGTAGTGTCACACCAAGTGAAAGAGCTGCGTGCAGCGATGTTGTCTCTTGGTTACGTGCACTATAACCCAATCATGTCCATCAGTACCCATTCCCTTGCGGTAAGTCCGGCTCTGAAAATTACGGATCATGGCCTGATTGATGTGAATGCAGGCAAGGTTGTACCGTTGATACTTTAATTGGAATACACATAATTCGTGATGTATCTACAATTAGATTGTTGATCGTGAATTAATGTTAAATTAAAAAATTGGTGACACCCCATCTCATTATCATCATGTTGTGAGACGGGGTGTTTTTTATGTGCAGGATCAAACAGAGGGGACTTGGAAGTGATTCATTATTTGGACGAAGCAACTGAATACATATATAGTAAGAAGAGAATGTTCGGAGCCAACATCAGGAGGAAAGTAGCATTTATGAAAAAATTAAATAAAACAAGAACCATCTTTTTCGATGTAGACGATACCTTGTATGACCACTTGCAGCCGCTTCGTGGCGCATTACAGCAAGTTCTTGGTTTACCGGATGATTTCCCGTATGGGGAGGCATACCATCGCTTCCGTTATTATAGCGACTGGCTGTCTGCTCAAGAGGACTTGTCTGCTGTACCTGAACCCGAAGCGGTAGAAAGGATGCGTCATCGCAGATTTGAGCTGACCATGGCGGAATTTGGAAATCCCCTGCAACAGGGACAGGCTGAAGAACTGCAAGCACAGTATTTGAGTAGACAGTTTCAGATCCAGCCCTTTGAGGGAGCATATGAACTTATCCGAAGACTTCTTGCAGAAGGGCATATGGTGGGATTAATTACCAACGGAGAAGGAAAACATCAGCAGCGGAAGCTCGAAGCGCTGGATGTACTCAGTCTTATTCCCGAGGAACGCATTTTCATATCGGGTACCCTTGGTTACGCCAAGCCGGATCGCAGATTGTTTGAGCATGTAAGCAGGCAGACGGGATCGGATTCCGGTTCCAGTTATTATATCGGCGATTCCTGGCGCAATGATGTTGTTGGTGCGGTGGATGCCGGATGGAAAGTGATTTGGTTCAACCATCGTGATGCTTTGCCAGAATCAGAGCATCAGCCTCATCATGTTGCTCGTAGTTATGAAGAGGTAAGCTGTATCCTTACATCCGAGTTGATTCAACAATAAAGCGTGCGCTATGTGCGTTGGTGCAGTCCTGATCCTCAGTGAGGATCAGGGCTGTTTTTTGTTATATACCACGTGAGGATTGTCATTGTACACTGGCGAAAATAGAGGTATAGATACTAAGTGTAAGAGGTGTTAAAAGGGGTCTTCTTACACTGTCCAAACATGAAGGCACCTTCATGGAATCTTCATTCGAAAGAGTAGGCTAAAGCCTTCACAAAGGATAAGGGCAGTGTTATAATTAAAACAAGATTTAGATTAAGTCTAAATTAAATAACTGGAAGCAAGTTAAATTACGTTATCAAAATCAAAACTATATCGTATTCGAGAGGGGATAAATTCCATGAGCACAATCCAAACTAGAAACAATACTTTTGCAAACCATGCCACTGAACTTCAAGAGGTCCTGAACCGCCAGATCGCAGGTTGGTCTGTACTGTACACCAAATTGCACCACTTCCACTGGTATGTGAAAGGTCCTCATTTCTTCACACTGCATGCCAAATTCGAAGAGTTGTATAATTTGGCTACGGCGAATATGGACGAAGCCGCAGAACGTCTGTTGGCCATTGGTGGACGTCCGGTCGCAACGATGGCTGAACAACTACGGTTGTCACCTGTTGAGGAAGCACAGGGACAGTTGTCGGCTGAAAAAATGGTGGAAACCGTAGTTGCTGATCTGCAAGCGATGGTGGGTGTTATTAACCAGGGTATTCAAGCAGCAGGCGAAGCTGAGGATAATGCGACTGAAGATATGCTGATTGGATTCACCGCTGCCTTGGATAAAGAGGTCTGGATGTTAAACGCATTTCTGGGCAAATAAGCTAAGTTAACCTGCATCCTGAACAACGATATGTAGAGTCCGTGAACAAAGTGCCCGTTCGCTTACAAATCCGGTGTGCTTGCCGTATAATGATGGCATTCAAGATGTATAGATTGGTGGAGTGAATAATGCGGACAGACCTGGATGAACTGCGGGAAGAAGCTGAACGGTTTATATATAGATGTTATGAAGAGCTGGGCCATTCGCGTGAAGACGCGCAGGCCCGGCTTGTTGCAGTTTTGAACGAGATTGAGCACACAGGTACATATGTGCATACTGCGGAGGAACTGGAGCATGGCTGTAAAATGGCATGGCGGAACAGCAATCGCTGCATCGGGCGGCTATTCTGGGATAAACTGCGCATCGTTGATGCACGTCATGCAGATACGGTTGGAACGGCAGCAGATGCTGTGATGACGCACATCAGAGCGGCTTCCAACAAAGGGAAGATTATTCCCATGATTACGATCCTTCCACCTGATGGACCGAACGGAGCCCCCGTGAGAATTTGGAATCACCAATTGATCCGTTATGCGGGATATGAGACGACGGAAGGTATTGTAGGTGATCCTGCATCCGTTGAGTTAACGAAGACAGCCATGTCGCTTGGCTGGCAGGGGGAAGGCACGCCTTATGATGTGCTGCCATTGATTATCCAGGCTCAGGGACAAGCTCCAGAGTGGTATCCTGTTCCCAAGGAAGACATCTTGGAAGTGAAGATTGAACATCCGGAACGTCCGGAAATTGCCGAACTGGGCATGCGCTGGTACGGTGTACCAATGATTGCTGATATGCTACTGGAGATTGGCGGCATATCCTACCCGGCAGCACCATTCAACGGCTGGTATATGGGGACTGAGATTGGTGCACGCAATCTGGCGGATACGTTTCGTTATAATAAACTACCAGCGGTAGCGGCAGCACTTGGCCTGAATACGTCGAGTGAAACGACGTTGTGGAAGGATCGGGCTTTGGTAGAGCTGAATGTAGCTGTGCTGCATTCATTCAAGAAAGCAGGCGTTAGCATTGTGGATCACCACACAGCGGCAGCGCAATTTGCCTTGTTTGAGCAGCGAGAAGAGAAAGCCGGGCGCGAACTGACAGGTGATTGGGTCTGGCTGATTCCGCCGGTGTCGCCGGCAACGACGCATATTTTTCACAGTTCATACCGCAATGAGATTGTGAAGCCCAACTTTTTCTATGGAGATCATTCCTACAAACTAGATACAGAGAAATCGGAAGCCGAACGGTTGGACAGGGAAAAACAACACACCAAGGGCGATCAGCAGCCTCAGGCTGAGAACCCACCAATGAAATGCCCGTTTGCACACTGATGTGCGAGCGGGTCGTTTTTTTGCTGTTTTTTCATCAAAGCACGGACTAAAATAGGAAATAAATCTGAATATTCTTTCTCTATATGGAAATTAATTGAACTTCTATAATAAGGATCATGACTTAATATAGGAGGGTTAGCTATGGGCTATATTGAATCGCTTCGAGAAATGGTTGGCAATGCACCAGTTATTCTGGTGAGACCGAGTATTTTGATATTGAATAAATCAGGTGAAATGTTGTTGGTACGACATGTGGATCATACCTGGGGAGTACCGGGTGGGTTTATGGAGTTAGGCGAATCGGTGGAAGAGTCTGCGAGGCGAGAGGTCAAAGAAGAAATTGGAATTCAGATCAAGAAACTTGTGCTATACGGCGTCTTCTCGGGGAAAGAGTTATATACGAAATTAAGAAATGGACATGAATATTATAATGTGGTCATTGGTTATATTTGCACAGAGTTCGAAGGCGAGTTGAAGCCCGATGGGGTGGAAGTTCTTGAAGCGAAGTTTTACAAGCCGACGGAATTGCCTGAGAACACAGACCCTTATCTAAAAAGTAAAATCGAAGAAAATGCACTACATATAGCAACTTTATTAAGAGTAAATAAATGAATGGAGGCTGCCCACTGATGTGGTCAGCCTTGTGCGTCTACACTCGTTTCGATCTGTAACGGCTGCGCATCACTGCCTGAACGGCAATGGCAGCAGCAATCAGAAGCAGGTTGAACACAAACACGGTATACAGCGATCCACGCTCCACAAGCAGAGCAGCCACCAGAGGGGATACGATGGAACCGATCTCTGCCACAGAGACAATTTTGCCTATGACGGAGCTCCTACCCTCGTCTGGGATATGATCCCCGATGTGAGCAAAGAACGAATCCATGTAACATGCACCGCCTACGCCGCCGATCAGCATGCCCACGTAAACCAGCACATACGAAGATGTGCTCAGAAAAACGACCACTTCGATGCCAATCATCAGCATGCCGAACATGCAGAGCAGCAGACGGTCACCCATCCGATCAGACAGGTAACCGGCCACCGGAGCAGCCGCGAGTGTAGAGATACCAACGACGGTAAAGGCAAGACTGATTGCAAACGGATCCCAGTGCATGATATGAGCCGCATACAATGCAAAATAAGTCAGAAACACGGCATAAGCGCTCATCTCCAGGAAATGAACCGTACCGTAGCCAATCAGTTGCTGCCTCCGGGTAAGTCCGGTGGACGGTTCAGGAGTGGTTGGGCTAGGAGTAGCGTTTACTGGAGAAACTGTATAATCGGCAGGCGTTTGCGTTGGTTTGGCATCAGTTGGAGACTCACTTAAGTCGTGGCCGTCCGCCACATTTTCAGATACAGGATTGCGCTTTACTGCTGTCTTCATCCCCATTGCCGCAACCACAGCCATCAGACAGCACACGGTAACGAGTAAAAAAGGCACCGATAAAGGCCAATGCAATGAGAGCCAGCCGCTGATGACCGGACCCAGCACCATACCCCCGCCTTCACTGCTGCTGATATAACCATTGTACAGACCCCGGTTGTCGACATTCCCCTCATCCCCGATGATGGAACGCACGACGACTGTAAGTCCGGTAGAAGCGAGCCCTTGCAGCAGCCGCAGCAGACCGAATACTAACGCGGCAGAAGATACAGCGAAACCACCCATACAAACAGCGAGCAGCAGCAGCATGGCAATAAGTGCCCGCTTACCCCCAATTTTCCGATAGAGTGCCGCAGCGGGCACCCCGCCAATTACTTTGCCGACATAAAAGAGTGCAAAAATAACCCCCATCATCCAGCCGGACAGGCCGAATTCCTCAATAAACAAAGGGAACAGGGGCAGGATCATAAAACCGCCCATCTGACTCAGAAAACAAATGATCATCAGCAAAGGCAGGTTACGGCGAATATCCACGAACAGGACTCCTTTCACATGACTTGATTCCGAAATCCTCATGAAATCGCTCTACTTGGATGCGTAGATATCGACATATACCCGTAATGTATGCTGTATTTGTGAGAATAAGAAGAAATAACACATGGCGTTTACATCAAAACCATTGCGGATATAGCTGAATCATATATAATAGATGGGATTTGTAATGAAGCATGCATGAAAAGAAGTGTACAGGCTCAAGGTATACCTCAAGTTTAAAGGGGGCGAAATGAAGCATGTCAGAACAACAACCGATTATCCGGTTCGACCGGGTGACCCAGCAATACGATCAGGATGAAGCCGTATTGAAGGAAGTCAGCTTCGAGATTGAGCGGGGTAAATTTTATACGCTACTCGGCCCGTCAGGCTGCGGGAAAACAACGATATTGCGCCTGATCGCCGGCTTTGCGGAGCCGACACAGGGCAGTATTTATTTTAACGGTGCACTGATTAACCAAGTACCGGCTCACCAGCGGCAGGTGAATACCGTATTTCAAGATTACGCGTTATTTCCACATTTGAACGTATTTGAGAACGTAGCTTTTGGTTTGCGGATCAAAAAAATGAAAACCGCTGAAATTCGCGGCAAAGTGCTGGAAGCACTCAAGTTCGTCAATCTCTCCGGTTATGAGAACCGTGAAATTGGCGAGATGTCCGGCGGACAACGGCAGCGTGTTGCGATTGCGCGGGCGATTGTCAATGAACCTGAAATTTTGCTGTTGGACGAGCCGCTCTCGGCGCTCGATCTGAAGCTGCGGACCGAAATGCAGTATGAACTGCGCGAGCTGCAACAGCGATTGGGCATTACGTTTATTTTTGTCACGCATGATCAGGAAGAAGCCTTGGCGATGTCAGATGAGATCTTTGTCCTGAACGGTGGCGTCATTCAACAAAGCGGAACGCCGAATGATATCTATGATGAGCCGATTAACCGTTTTGTGGCTGACTTTATTGGTGAATCGAACATTGTATCCGGCAAAATGAAGCAGGACTTTGTGGTGGAATTCGCTGGCGCAGAGTACGAGTGTGTCGATCAGGGTTTGCAGCGGGACGAGCCTGTGGAGATTGTGATTCGTCCAGAGGATATGGAAATTACAACCGAGGAACAGGGCAAGATGCAGGTCAACGTTGACTCTCAGCTGTTTCGTGGGGTGCATTACGAGATATCGACCTACGATGATGCGGGTAATGAGTGGCTGGTGCATTCCACGAAGAAAGCCGTCGTAGGCGCTCGTATTGGACTGTATTTTGACCCGGAAGCCATCCACGTCATGCGCTTTAACGAGACGGAAGAAGAGTTCGATAAACGTCTGGAAGCCTACCAAGAGGCCGTTCATGCAGACTAAGGCGAGTACACGCAATGCGTATCTGATTCCATATGTATTATGGATGGTGTTGTTTGTAGTTGCTCCGGTTCTGCTGGTGGTGTATTACTCGTTCTTCGATGTGGAGGGCAATTTCACGCTGGGTAACTACGCTCGGTTCTTTACACCTGTGTACATGCAGATGACCCTGAGCTCGTTCTGGTATGCATTTCTGATCACGGTGTTCTCGCTGTTGGTATCGTATCCGACGGCGTATTTACTGACTCGTACGAAGCACAAGCAGCTGTGGCTGTTGCTTATTATTTTGCCAAGCTGGATTAATCTGTTGTTAAAAGCGTACGCCTTTATCGGCCTGTTCGGCACGTATGGCTTGACCAATTCCCTGCTTGAAGTGGTGGGCATTGGCACGCAACAGATTTTATTCACCGATTTTAGCTTTATCTTTGTCTCAGTGTATATCTTCATTCCGTTTATGATCCTGCCGATCTTCAACGCGCTGGAAGAGATGAATCCGTCGCTGATCTATGCGGCCCGGGATCTTGGGGCATCGTCATGGCTGACGTTCCGTCGGGTTATCTTCCCGCTGACGCTCAGCGGTGTGAAATCTGGCTGTCAGGCCGTATTTATTCCGGCGCTATCCTTGTTCATGATTACCCGCCTTATTGCGGGGAACCGGGTAATAACGCTGGGAACAGCGATTGAGCAGCATTTTCTCGTCACCCAGGACTGGGGGATGGGTTCGACCATTGCAGTCTTTTTGATTATTGCGATGGCGATCATTATGTTCCTGACTGGATCAGGCAAGAAGGAGGTGCGTAATGGGAAGAAACGGAAAGCTGTCTAACGTCTATCTGGCCGTTGTATTCGCCATACTGTACGCACCGATCGCGTATCTGATCTTCTATTCCTTCAACAGTGGCGGGCATATGCGCGGCTTCGAAGGGTTTACATTAGAATGGTACAGAGAAGTATTTGCCGATACCCGGCTGCTAATCATTGTACTGAATACGTTTATTATTGCGCTCCTGTCCTCTGCGATCTCGACGATGCTCGGTGTGGCAGGGGCACTGGCGATCTACCATGTGCGGCGCAAACGGACCAAGAATACGTTGCTGTCACTCAATAACGTGCTGATCGTTAGTCCGGATGTCATCATCGGTGCATCCTTTCTGATTCTGTTCACCATGATTGGCATCAAGCTTGGATTCACTTCGGTACTGTTGTCTCATATCGCATTCAGCGTGCCGATTGTCGTAATTATGGTACTGCCAAAGCTTCAGGAGATGAGTCCGACCTTGATGGATGCGGCGCGCGATCTGGGTGCTGGATCATGGCAGATCTTGACCCGTGTCGTGCTTCCATACGTTAAACCGGGTATTTTTGCCGGGTTCTTCATGGCATTGACGTACTCGCTTGATGACTTCGCAGTAACATTCTTTGTCACGGGTAACGGATACTCCACACTCTCTGTGGAGATTTATTCAAGAGCAAGACAGGGCGTGTCATTGTCCATCAATGCGCTGTCCACACTGCTGTTCCTGCTGACGGTGCTACTGGTGGTTGGGTATTACTTCATTAACCGCCGTGCCGCGCGTACGCCTGCCGGAAGGGGGCTGCGTCCATGAAGCAACTGGTTCGGACATTTGCAATTGTATTTGTGGCTGCCTTTGCCTTGATGATTCTCGCTTCGTATCTGAACAAGAGTCAGGGGTATTCCGGCGGCAATACACTGACGATTTACAACTGGGGCGATTATATCGATCCCGATTTGCTGAAGGAATTTGAGCAAGAGACCGGCATCAAGGTGATCTATCAAACGTTTGACTCGAACGAAGCGATGTTAACCAAGATTGAGCAGGGCGGAACGACGTTTGATGTGGCGATTCCTTCCGAGTATGCGATTAGCAAAATGAAAGAGGAAAACCTGCTCATTCCGCTGGATCACAGTAAGCTGCCCAATCTGAGCAACATCGACTCCCGGTTCATGGACCTATCCTTTGATGAGGACAACAAGTACTCCATCCCTTACTTCTGGGGAACGGTGGGTATTGTGTACAATCCTGAACTGGTCGATGGGTTAACATTTGAGAGCTGGAACGACCTGTGGGACCCACGTTTAAAAAATCAAATCTTGCTGCTCGACGGTGCCCGTGAAGTCATCGGTATGGGGCTGAACAGCCTCGGATATTCGTTGAACGATACGAACGAAGATCATCTGCAGGAAGCTTTGAAGAAACTGTCCACCCTCACGCCTAATGTGAGAGCGATTGTCGGAGACGAGATCAAAATGCTGCTGGCAAACGAGGAAGCCGCAGTCGGACTCGTATGGTCCGGTGATGCGTCAGAAATTATGGATGAGAACGACAAGCTGGATTACGTGGTTCCTGAGGAAGGCTCGAACCTTTGGTTCGATAACATGGTTATTCCGAAGACGGCGAGTAATATTGAAGGCGCTCATCAGTTTATCAACTTCATGCTGGACCCGGATCATGCAGCTCGTAATGCTGAATATGTCGGGTACTCTACACCAAATGCCGAGGCATTGAAGCTGCTGCCAGAGGATATTTCGGAGGATGAGCGATTCTATCCAGATGAGACACTGACGGGTAAGCTGGAAGTGTACAATAATCTGGGCAAAAAAATGCTCTCGCATTATAACGATTTGTTCCTCGAATTTAAAATGCATAGCAAATAAGAAGGCGATTCGTAGCTGAATATGCTGTTATATTGCTAAGCTAACAAAAAAAGCAGTAACCATCTCCCAGTACAAATCGGGCGAGGGTTGCTGCTTTTTTTTTTTGATTTTTCCTTGCTGATGTTGTGTTGAATGAACCTTTGCTACTACATAAAGGATTCTTGTCCTTTATGTTCTCGTGTATATAGGTGTTCAATTTATATAACAAGAACCTTACTAAAATGTTGTGCTTATTAATTATTTTCTTTGCAAGGATACGAGAAGCGGTGGGTTTTTGATACGTGCAAACATGACTATGACTGTGATGAGTGCAATCAAGCTAGCCGTTATGATAATGGGAACAGGGCCAATATCGGTAAGGAAGTCGAAAAGTACCTTAACCTTCAACCTTACTTTGTAGCTTTTGCCTGGTTCCAAAGGGTTAGAGGCAAGATAAGCAAGAATAAAAGCAACAGCCGCTGTTATAAACAGTGTAAGTAAAGGTTTGAAGGCGGATTTCAGCGGAGAAACCTGTTTTTCTTCGTATGTATGGCTTTCGTTTAGGTAAGAATGCAATTTTTCGAGAAATTGCTGCTTGATCTCTGGTTCGTCGATGAAAAAATAGAAGTTGTACTTTTTGAGTGAATTATTATCCAAATCCATGTCTACCATCGAATCTTTTTTGTTGGCTTTTACACGATGAATCGAGCTTAAGTGAACAACATCTTTGGAGTTGACGTTGTCAGTCCACTCCCAGTTCCCTTGCTTACCTTCTGTAACAAATCTTAGTGCATCTTCTTTGGGAATTTTCACATACAGATACTCGGGAGTAAGAATTAATGTCCTGTTTTTGTCCATGTCGAAGCTCTCAATAGTCCATTCCTCTGTCATTTAATTAAATCCTCCTTAGCTAATATCTATATATTTATCGGAGTTTATCAATTAAAGTTAAATGTTTACAAAATAAAAAAAGAAATCTAATAAAGGATTAATTTATTTTATGGTTTTGCCGATGAAATAGGGATGCTTATACAAAATTTTGGAGGATAAGGAAATGAAAAGTTGGCGCAGCATAACAATTGTTCTGAGTATCATTATGGTATTAAGTGGTTGTACCAAACATGAGATTGGCAAGCCGAATGCGGACAAGGTAAGTCCTAACGAGGGAATTAGTACATCGGGGGATGTACAGACAGAACAATCTGTATCTGAAGATCATAAAGACAAGCTTAGTGAAGCTGAGGCAGAAGAACTTAAAATGAACAAATATAACGCCTATATCATGCTTAATAATATTATAACTGGGCGGCTGAACGATGTAATGGAGCATTATTTAAAAACATTTAGTAGCAAGCCTAATATTAAATTCAACAAAAAACATAACTATTGGGTAAGGTCATTCGTGGACAGGGATGAGACATACATTAAGAAAGCCTTTGAACTTGCCCGTCAAGAACCGGCATTTGACCCGTTGGATACAGCCGCTCTTAATTTGGAACCATCCATGAATAAGCTGATTGGGTACGTCAAGGAAGCGCATGACTATTATGATTTGAAAATGTATGTGGATGACCAGTTCGAAAAAGGCAAGCAACTACATAATCAGATTCTCTCATCCTATGATGAGTATGAGAAAGCAAAGGAGGTTTTCATTCTGGCATTGAGTAAGATGTCAGAACAGCATCTAAAGGAAACGATGGAACAATTGCAGGAGAACGATCAGCTACTCCGATATAGCGCGTTGCAATTTATAAGCGATGCTAATGCGTTAAAGGCAGAGATGGAGGAGCAGGGCATCAACGCAAGCAATGTGCTAGATATCGATATGAAGAAATTCAAGAAGATGTACGATTCTCTAAAAAGTACCATGGAGTCCTTGATCCAGTATTCCTCTGACGATACGAGGGTGCAGTCAGAAGGTTTTTCACCGAATCAGTTGAACATGTTCATAGATAATGCCAAAGCAGTGAAAGTGGCTGCATCTGAAATCATCGAGCGGATCAACGATAAGAATAAAGTTCCCGATTATAAGTTAAGAGCGGAATTTGCGCTTAAACATGAAAAAGGAACGCCTGAAAAGTATAACGCTGCGGTCATTGCGGCAATTAATATATACAATCAGGGCATCCAGTGAGAGGCTAACTTTCAAGCTCAAAGTATACGCAATATAACGATTTGTTCCTCGAATTTAAAATGCATAGCCATGCGGAGTATTTCTATATGCCGAATATATATCAGCACACACGCCTGCCAGTATAGAGGCATGCATACATGACTCTTAGCCAAACATCCCCTGATCCTTTAATGGACCAGGGGATGTTTGGCTTTTTCTTTACCCTACCTCAGAGCAAATAGCTCAAGTGTTTTGTTCTATTTAGTTTACACAATAACGGAGAGGGCAGAACAAACTGGAGAAGCGAAGCGCTCGCCTTTATCGCCGGATTTTACCCTCCATTAAGGGGGATCAAAAAAATCCGACGATAACAGCGATCGAAAGTTGTTCTGCCATCGGAGTGGTCAGTGTAAACGATATAAGATGATTTACATGCGCTTTTTGCGACCCACAATGATCCACGCCCCGCCCATAATCAGCACAATGGCCACGAATGGCTGGACAAAAGACAGACTATTCAGCATCGTGCCAATCGACATGACGGAGAAGAATAACAGTGAGATAACCGTCAGAATGTTGATCGGAATCAACAACCATTTGTTACGGCCACCGAACCAATACAATTCAAACAAACCTACCGCTACCGCAAGAATGAAGCCAGGCCACATCGTGCTCCAGTTACCGAAGAGCATGGCGATCTGGCTGACAATACCTGCCGTAAGCAAGATGCCCCCGGGAACCAGCAATCCGATCCCTCGTCCAATCATGGAGAAGTACAGCCAGTGGAAGAATAGCCCCAGTGGAATCACAAATAGGGTGGGCCAGAACGTGGCAAAGATTGTACCAGGACCGAGTGAACCTCCCTGGTTCAAAATCAGGTACACGCCGAGCAAAATAAGCACAGGCGCAAGGATGGTGCGTTTAGCCATAATATCTCTCCTTTTCAATACAAGATCAATTCCCGAACGGTCATGGAGTATGTTTTCTCGTTATTCACAGCATACCATGAACCGCAAATGGGTATCCTCGGTCTTTGGAGTTAAACTGAACCTAGACTAAAGTCTAGGTTAAAACATGCAATCGAGATTAGTCCAATCAAAGGCTCCACTGAGGCGTTCCGTCTGAAATGGCTGGATAAATTGATAAAGATGGGCATGAAGCAAGGTGGCAGAAGTAAACCCCATGCCGGTCACTCAGCGAATGCTAACCAACAAGTTTAGCTCAACTTTAGCAGCCATGGAGTTATATTAGCTATGTCGCGTTGTTTGCTATGTGAAGAAGCCCACTCCGCGAAGAGTGGGCCCTTTTCTATTATTAAAACAGGAAAATCCGTTATTTCAATACATCAGAATGCTTCTTGCCCCAGCTGTTCACGCCATCATCTTCGATAATCGAAATGGCCGCATCAGCAATGTCCGGATCTGTCATTAACTTCTCTTGGATACGGAACTTGATATCATCGGCATCGGCAAGACTCAATCCTTTGGTCAGTTCAATCAGACCTTCTACGTGATAATAACGACCTTCCTGAATAATGCGCATCATCTGGATATCTGCAACATGAGAGTCTGCCAGAATGGTCTGGGATACTTTATCCTCAACATCCTGTGGAGCCGCTACACCAATCAGTCCGATCATATTGTCATAACCGACACGGAAAGCGACAGCAATCATCAGGCATCCAATAATGGTCGTCACGATTCCATCGAGCAATGCAAAATTGGTCAGTGCAATGACGACGACAGAGATCAGTGCGAGTGTCGCACCGAGTACCGCTACAATATCTTCGTAAAATACAAGGCGTGTTGACGGTGCGGCGCGTCCTACATTTTTGATCGCAGCAGGGAACAGGGCGAGGCCCGACGCTTTGGGCGCACGTGCTTCGTGTATAATTTCTTTCATCGCTTTAATCAAAATGGCTCCATCGATCACAATGTTAAGCACCAGCACGCCGATGTTAATCCAGATACCGCCGGAATGAGCAGCCGGATGCAGTAACAAGTGAATCCCTTCATGGATCGTTTCATACGCCATAATGGTAACAACGATAACGGCAATCATACAGAAAATGTTGATGACTCGCCCGAATCCGGTCGGAAAGCGGCGTGTAGGTTTTTTCTCGGACAACACACTTCCGACAAAGACAAACCCTTGGTTGATGGCATCGGCCAAAGAGTGCATCGCCGAGGCGAACATGGCGCCACTGCCACTGAATAGAAAGGCTCCTCCTTTACACAGTGCAAGTACGGCATTTCCTGCCATAGCTACGGCCGAGGATGTGTTTCCCTTTTTGACGAGAGACATTAAGCTCTCAGACTTTGGTTGTTCAGCCACTTCGAATGTTCCTCCCAGAAAGATGTGATAGGTGTAGAAAGAGTATTCCTTAATTACAGCTTGGTCATTTCCACTAAATGTTATTATAGCTTGCTTTACAACTCCCAGCATTATGCAAAAAAGGTCATATCACTAAAAACACCCGTGCGAGTTCGCACGAGTGTCTGGTTATTTTTATATAAGGTGTTATATCAATGGATCAATCAAATTTCCAGCAAGACAGGCTCAGGTTGCCATACTGATAGGCTTTGAACAGAAGGGATGCCTGTTTGTTCTGATCTCCCGCACCCATGGCGAGCAGCAATGGTACAAAATGCTCTGGAGTTGGCACGGCTGCTTGGGCTGATGGTGCCAGTTTGTCATAGGCGAAGAGGGACGCTGTATCCCAGCCCACCAGTTTGTCATGCAGCCAGTTGTCAAATGCCATGGCCCAAGGATCAACGCCTGCGCTTTCCCAGTTTAACTGACGCAGGTTGTGTACCGTTCCTCCACTGCCAATCACTAGAACGTCCTGCTCACGCAATGTAGCCAGCGCTTGTCCTACCTGATATTGCTGTTCATTGGACAGATATCGATTCACGGATAATGCAATGACCGGAATGTCCGCATTCGGATAAAGCAGGCGTAGGACGACCCAAGCACCGTGATCCAGACCACGAATGGAGTCATTTTCTACCGGAATACCAACATTCGCGAACAGGCGCTGAATTTCCGCTGTTGTCTCTTCATGTCCTTGAGCAGGATATTTGATCTGATATAGCTCGGGCTGGAAGCCGCCGAAATCATAGATGGTCTCATAATTGGCTACTGAAGAAACCAATTGAGTTGTAGATTCCCAGTGAGCAGAGAACAATACGATCGCTTTGGGTTTCGGCAGTTCCTGTCCAAGTTTTTGCAGAAATTCAGTGTATGCATTTTCCTCCAGTGCAAGTGATGGCGCACCGTGAGCGATAAACAGAGATGGCATCATTATGAATTCAGTCCTTTCGGGTCTTCGGCAGTTAGCTTGGCATCCGTCCGAAGCCATAGTTGAAATTGTTGATATAAGTCTGGGGTGACTTGGTGTCCACCGTGATATGGAACGTACGTAACGTTATTGGTCTGTTCCCGGAAAAAGCTGGCGTTATCTTCGCCAAGTTGCAGCGGGAAGAGATGATCCTGATCGCCATGCGAAATAAATACAGATAACTCCGAGTTGGGCTGTATCTTGTATTCGTCTTTCACAAATTGTGGAATGTAACCACTCATGGCTACAATTCCCTTGATTGCATCTCTCATGATCAGCGAGAGCGTCATCGCCATAATGGCTCCCTGACTGAATCCGGCGATGTAACGCCGTGCGGGATCAATGGCATATTGGGCGGACAGGTCAACCATTAGCTGTTGCAGTCCCTGAACAGAGGCGTCGAACAACTCACGGACGGGATTGCCAATGCTTTTAATTTGAAAATAGGCGTAGCCACTACCCTGAACAATGGGCCCACGTACGGCGACGATAATAAAATCGGACTGAAGAGGCTCCATTAAACGAAGCATATCCTGCTCATCCGAACCCATACCATGCAGGGCAAAGATAACGGGGTATTGTTGTTCTGTATTGTAATTGGAAGGAAGCCGAACCTCGTAAGTCAATGAATAATTCAATGCAACCACCACCTGTTAAGAAATGAGTAATCAAAATAAAGTTCACTAATATGAAATTAATATTCTTATTGATGAACAAAATTTATCATGATTCCATTGTAGGGTCAATATTTTTTTTGTATTATGAAAATATGTTCCGTATAAAAAATCTATAATGCTCTATAACGATGTAGCAGGCGGATCGCCAAAGTAATCCACATATTACTCCCAAGGACGTGATAATGATGCTCAACGGAATCGTACCTATTCTGAGGATATTTGATGAAGACAAGGCGAAAGAGTTCTACCTGGAATATCTGGGTTTTCGATTGGATTGGGAACATCGGTTTGAGCCAGATTTGCCTCTATATATGCAGGTATCTTTGGACTCCATTCAATTGCATCTATCCGGACATCATGGCGATTGTACGCCTGGAGGGGCATTGCGAATAGAAACGGATGCGCTCGATGCATTATGTGAGGCGCTCAATCGGAAAAAGTACAAGCATTCCAGACCTGGCATTACCGACACACCGTGGAATTTAAGGGAAATGACAGTGATTGATCCGTTTGGCAACCGGATTGTTTTTTATGAACCTAACGCAGAATAAGATTGAGTATTGATTATTCAGATCGGATATACAGATCAAAGGGGGAGGATTGCAGCATGGATATTGGTCTAGCCATTCGTACGATCCGCAAACAAAAACAGATCACCATCATGCAAATGTGCGAGGGTACGGGGCTGTCCAAGGGGTTTATCAGCAACGTGGAAAATAATAAAACATCACCGTCCATCGCGACGCTTGAAAGTATCGCAGATTATCTGGAAGTGCCACTGCCATACTTGCTGCTGTCACCGGAGCAGCGGATGAACGTGGTGCGCAAGGATGAGCGCAAGGAGACGACTGCCGGAAGTGGGCAGATCAAAGTACAGCATCTAACGGCAAAGGGTGCCATGCGCATGTCCATTGTAGAGCTGCCAGCAGGTGCATCGACTGGGGTTAATAAGCACGCCGGAGAAGAGAGTCATCTGGTTCTGCAAGGCCGAATTCGCGCAGAGCAGTGTGAGGATGTAGAGATTCTGGAAGCGGGGGATTCATTCAGCTGGAATGCCATCGTTCCCCACGAAGTAACCAATATTGGGGAGGAGCCCGCGGTAGTACTGATCGCCGTGTCCAAGGAGTTGGATTTGGACCATTTGTGGAACGCATAAGCTGAGGATCGTGGAATGGAGAATGAGAGAAGTAACGCTGCATTAATCATAAGGGTAGAGAATCAGCATGATGAATCATATTCGGACACGTTGGCGGCTGCTGAATATGTAAAAGGCCGCCCAGAGGTTTCTCGGGCGGCTGGATGGCGACGGAGTGCATCATTAGAAATGGTTGCTTCCGTCATTCATTGTTCTTTATAAATAGTCTGACTGATCCTGCTTACTGTGGATTAGTTGTCCAGATGCCTGCGGCTTTAACAAATACACGGTCCGACAGTTTGAGCGTCGCCAAAGCCAGTTCAGCTACGTCTTCCGCTTGCATCATGCGGTCTTCATCTCCAATTTTGAGTCCGGCATTAGTTGCCAGCTCCGTGTTCACTGTACTTGGTGTTAACGCAGTAACTCGGATATTGGATTTGCGCACTTCCTGCATTAGGGATTCGGTCATGCCGAGCAGTGCGAATTTGGAAGCACAGTAAGCTGAGCCTGTAGCAAATCCACGCTCGCCTGCGGTGGAGGCGATGTTGATAATGCTGCCGCTGCTTTCCTTAATCATGCTTGGCAGTACAGCACGAGTTACATAGTATGTACCCATGACATTAACATGCAGGATACGTTCCCACTCTTCCGGGTCCATGTCCAGCAGTGTGCCGAAGCTTGCAATGCCTGCATTGTTGATCAGAATGTCGACTGCGCCAAGCTCCATCTCAATCGCAGCTACGGCTGCTTCAGCCTGAGTACGATCGGAAATATCCGCAATAGCACTGGTTACTTTTACACCATATTCCTGGCTCAGCGATTGCTGGAGAGCCTCCAGATCGGAGGCCGTCCGAGCGATAAGTCCAAGATGTACACCTTCCTTGGCAAGTGCTTCAGCAATGGCACGGCCAATACCTTTACCGGCGCCAGTGATGACAGCCGTTTTATTTTTAAGTTCCATGTGGGTAACTCCTCCTTAGAATTGGACTAGCATTTAATTATACTATATTACCCACAGTTCGAATATTTGCTTCATCATGATTTATTATGATTGTTTGATCTTGATGCTGCCTGAAGTGGTGCGAGCTTTGATGACCTCACGGCTTACCATGGGGGAATCAGGTATATTTACATCACCGGATGTGGCCTGTGCATCGTAAATGCCGTCAAAATCGGGCGCTGCCTGTATGGAAATATCTCCTGATTGTCCCGATACATCAATTGGACCTGAAACTTCTTGCTCAATTTTCACACTACCGGAAGTGAACTTAACATTTGCTGCACCGTTCAATTGCGTAATTTTGGTATCTCCTGACTGTACACTTCGGGTCACATCGCCATCAATGCCATTCAGCGTGAAACTTCCGGAAGTTTGTTTGACTTCCATATCTCCCGCAATTGCCGCAGCTTTAATGTCTCCTGAAGTTAGATCGAGTTGAATGGTTGGTACGGTAATATCCTGAAGGTGAATGCTTCCAGACGTAGTGTTAAGGTCCAAGGTATTGGCATGCAGACCCTTCAGATCCAGATCACTGGAAGAAGAGACGATGTTAACTTCATCCAGCTGATGTCCTTCAGGTAACGCAACCGTAATTGTTTGCTGCTGATTATTCCAATAAAGTGTGAAAAATTGCAAACGCAAACGCTCTTCCTGGTTTAACGTAAAGGTTCCATCTGTTATCGAAGCCTGTTTAAAACCTTCAATGGTGGCCGGGTCCCACTTTCCGTCGACTTCAATGTAGCCATTGGAATCCGGACTGACAACGAATTCAATATCTGCGCTTAAGTTGGCATTCATCATGATATTGTGCAGCTCATCATTTTTAAATTCCCAACGTTTGGAGTAGGGCTCTCTCTTGTCTCCGAACTGAACTCCGTATATGGAGGTTCCGAGCAAACCGATGCCGATACATAGTATGGCTAAAGCAATCCATTTTTTGGTGCTCATGATTAGACATCCCCTTTCATCGTCTTTTGATTCCATCTTATATACTGAAGAGTGATTGACTTAAAGGCTTTAAACACCAATTTTGTTGCAATGGCGAATAGGATGCCTATACCGAATACTCCAATCGAAACGAACAATTCAGAATACTCGAAATGGCCGAGATATAAGAAATCCACAGCAGCAGCAACCGGGGCTAATACCAGCAGCGACAAACTGGCAATGGTGAGCCATACCGACCACAGAGTCAGTCCTAGCGGAATCGCGAGTATGATGTTCAAGAAAAAAAGTCCGATTGCCGTGAAGAAGTTGCGTGCAGCCCGATTTCCCTTCTTTTGCTGTGAACGCATTTCTTCGAATGTTGGCGCATAAAACGGATCAGATCCTGGCGTATATGCATCATACCGGTCACCTAAAGCTTCTTTGGCAATCTCGATCGGATGCCCCAGTTCCCGTGCAATTTCTTCTTCCATTCTTCCTTCTCTTAATCCCATCTCAAAATGCTGTTCATAATCAGCGAGCAATTCGGCCCGTTCCAGCGGGTCCATCGGTCTTAGATGAATCTCCATTGCCTGCATGAATTGTTGTCTATTCATTTGGGGTACCTTCCTCTATAAGATTTGCGACATTGCGCACAAAACTATTCCATTCATTCGTTAGAGTCTTCATATAGTCACGGCCGGTATCAGACAGTTTATAGTACTTACGTGGTGGGCCTTCACTGGATTCCTGCAGGTAAGTCGTACAATAGCCGTCATTGACCAATCTCCGCAAAAGGGGATACAGCGCACCTTCCGCCACTTCAATATGCTGGGATACAGCCTGAGCCAGTTCGTAGCCGTAACGATCCTGGCGGTTGATCAGCACGAGGACGCATAGTTCCAGCACCCCTTTTTTGAATTGAATATTAACATTCACTTGGGTTCCTCCTTGTTGCTCTATCCAATCACTAGTGTGTATTGTTCAGTAGTCGTGAATTCATCATAGCATCCGGTAGTGTTTAATGCAAGGTAGTGATTTTAAAATAGTTCCGTATCACGATGTCCCGCTAAGTTGGACTAACTTCGTTTTCTCGCTAATTAATCTATAGATCAGCATACGCAAAACCCGAATCGGTTACTTCCGTCTGAAGACGGATTCCGATCCGGGTCTATGGGATGAAGGTATACAACGATGGGGGTATCAGCTTAGTTTATTCTTGTGCTTCCAGCACCTTAAGGTCTTTAACAGCAGGGCCTTCAATGACTTTGCCTGCGTAATCGAAGCGTGAGCCGTGGCATGGGCAATCCCAGGAACGTTCCCCAGCATTCCATTCCACTTCACAACCCAAATGGGTGCAGGTAGTATCCACCAGAAAGAGTTTGCCCGTCGGGTCCTTGTAGGCGCCAGCACGTTTACCATCATGGCGAACAACAGCGCCTTCATCGTTGCCGAGTTCTCCCGTGTTCTTGTGAATAATGCCGACTTTACCGGAGATCAGTTCCGCGGCTACATTGACATTCTCTACAAGGAAGTTTTTCACACCAGGGTCTACCTTGAATCTTGCAGGATCGAATACAGCAGCGTAAGCGTTGTCGCGTCCGGTAATCCGGTCCGTAAGGATATGCCCAGCCATCGTTCCTGTGGTCATGCCCCATTTGGCAAAGCCGGTAGCCACATAGACACGTTCATGTCGTCCAGTAATTGGCCCAATGTAAGGGACCTTATCGATGGAGATCAGATCCTGGGCTGACCAGCGGAAAGGGATGTTGCGAATGCCAAATGTTTCTGCTGCATAGCGCTCCAAATTTTCATAATGACCGACAGTACAGATGCCCTGTCCGGTTTTGTGATTTTCCCCTCCAAAGATGATGTGTTCCTTCCCTTTATGAATGACAGTACGCAGGGATCGATAGGGTTCATCGTCTGAGATATACATGCCACCGGTGAAAGGTTTCTGAGGTTCAACAACAACAGCATAGGAACGTTCAGCGTGCAGCCGTGAAAAATAAAATCCGGGGTCATAGACCGGGAAATGGGAGGCAACAACGACATGTTCGGCCGTTACGGATGGACCATTCTCATATGTCCGCACATGTAGCGAGGCATCCTCCTCTACATCGGTTACCGTTGTATGTTCGTAGATGCGTACACCTTTCTTGACTGCGGATTCCAGTAAGTAATGTAAATAACTAAGCGGGTCAAAGCGAGCCTGTCCCGGCATCTTAATCCCTGCCCTGGACGGAACAGGGATGGGGAGGGGATCAACCCATTGACCAGGAATATTCAGCTTGCCATAGGCTGTCAGCTCAATCTCCAGCTTTTTGAGATTTTCCTCGGATTGAATGTAGACATAGGCATCTTCCTCAGCCCACTGGCAATCAATCTGTTTCTCTTTTACCAGATCGCGCATCCACTTGGCAGCTGTTGCATTGCCTTCATAATACATGTGGGCCTGTTCTTCTCCAAAATGATGAAGCAATTCATCAAATATCACGCCATGCTGTGCCGATACCTTGGCCGTTGTATGGCCTGTTGTGCCATCCAGTACTTTTCCGGCTTCAAGCACAACCACACGCATGCCCTTCTGGGCCAGCAAATAGGCTGTTGTAATGCCTGCAATTCCTGCACCAATAATGGCTACATCAGCGGTTGTATCTTCTGTCAGTTTCGGATATTCATTGAATGGGTTTGTTGCTCTCCACAGCGATTCCGGAATGGAAGGCAAACCCGTGGGGTGCTGTTGATGGTCACTCACTCGATTTTCCTCCTTCAATATTCTTTTTCATTAAGGACTATGCCTAGCTCAATAAGTACGTCATATCTTTACTCCTATCCATGATTACCATCCTGTACCAGAATAAAACGATTGTCCGCATACTTTCCTGAGGAAAGTTCACATTTTCCTGTGAAGCACCCCTGTTTTTTTTGCTAAACATGCTATATGATAGATTTACCGAAACCGTTTTAGTAAATAAAAAGAAGAGTTAACGATGGCTTGTAAAGTGCTTGTTCTAAAAGGTTAAATCTTCGAATTGTGAGGTTGGATACATCAAGAATACATCGTATTAATTTACCAATTATGAATCCGCTATCATTCTAAATAAATCAATGAATTACTAAAGGAGATTCCATATCATGACCAACCAAACGAAATATCCTTTCCAGGATACAACGCTCGAGCTTGATACACGTGTAAAGGACCTCGTTTCCCGTCTGTCGGAAGATGAGAAAATCGAATCGATGCTGCAATACCAACCCCCAGTAGAACGCTTGGGTATCGCAGCATATAAACACGGAACAGAAGCAGCCCATGGTCTGGCCTGGCTTGGCGAAGCGACTTCCTTCCCGCAGCCAGTAGGGCTGGCGTGTACCTGGGATGCGGACCTAATGAAAGAGATCGGCTCCGTGATCGGAGACGAGGCACGTGTATTTTACAAACGCAATCCAGCAGTAAACGGTCTGACTTTGTGGGCACCTACGGTTGATATGGAGCGTGATCCACGTTGGGGTCGGAACGAAGAGGCTTATGGTGAAGACCCGGAACTGACTGCTGAGCTGACAACGGCCTTGGTTAAGGGAATTCAGGGCGATCATCCGAAGTATTACAAGGCGATTGCCACATTGAAGCATTTCCTTGCAAACAATAATGAAGTGGACCGTGGCAGTGGTTCATCGAGCATTGATCCGCGCAACATGCGTGAATATTATCTGAAGGCGTTCGAGAAACCGTTCAAAGAGGGCGGCGCGCAGTCAATGATGACCGCGTACAACTCTATTAATGGTACACCAGCATTGCTGCATCCGTTTGTAAACGAGATTGTGAAGGGCGAATGGGGCATGGATGGCTTCATCGTAAGTGATGCAGGGGATGTCATGGGGATCAAGAACGATCATAAATACTATGATTCCCACACACCAGGAACAGTAGAGTCCGTCAAAGCCGGAATTGACAGCATTACCGATGATGCGGATCTGTCGAAACAGGCACTGCGTGAAGGGCTGGAGCAAGGCACACTCACAATGGAAGACATCGATCTGGCGTTGTTCAATACGTTCCGTGTGCGTTTCCGTCTGGGTGAATTCGATCCGGCTGAGGGCAATCCATATGCTTCGATTGGTGAAGAAGCAATGATGACGGAGAAGGCGAAGGCCCTGTCACTGAGAGCAGCGAGAGAACAAGTGGTACTGCTCAAAAATGATAAAGGCACACTGCCGCTGGATAAAACAAAATCCGGCAAAGTGGCTGTGATTGGTCAACTGGGCGGAACGGTCTATCGTGACTGGTATGCAGGCACTATGCCATATAGCGTATCCCCGCTTGAAGCGATCAGCGGCAAAGTAGGAAGCGACAAGGTTGCATTCAAGGATGGCAATGACCGAATTACATTGACTTCCGTCGCAAGCGGCAAGGCTGTCGGATTGGCTGAAGATGAGAAATCATCCATCATTGCTTCGGGAAATGCGGAGACATTTACACTTAGTGACTGGGGCTTTGGCAGTTACACGCTGAAGGCAGACAGTAATGGGAAATACCTGACGACGGATGAAGAAACGGTTACGGCATCAGCGGATGAAGTATATGGCTGGTTTGTGAAGGAAGTATTCCATCTGTTGCCACAACAAGACGGAAGCGTGGGGCTGACGACTTGGAACGGTAAAACAGTAACGGCACCCAATGGTGGAAACGATGTGTTTGCGGTATCCGAAGAGTTGAAATCTTTCGGTGCTACGGAAACGTTCAAAAAGGATATTGTGGTGAATGGATTGGAAGAATCAGTAGCGGCCGCGAAGGAAGCGGAGACGGCGATTGTATTTGTCGGCAACAATCCGCTTGTAAATGGTAAAGAAGAGATCGACCGCCCAAGTCTGGACCTGGCTGAATCCCAGCAGCGTCTGGTTGAAGCCGTGTATGCAGCGAATCCAAATACCGTTGTAGTTATCGTGGGAAGTTACCCGTTCACGTCCAACTGGGTGCAGGAGAACATTCCGGCTGTATTGTATACATCCCATGCAGGACAAGAGTTGGGGAACGCTATAGCTGACGTATTATATGGCGATTATGCACCAGCAGGCCGCCTGAATATGACGTGGGTACAATCCGCAGATCAGCTGACTGATATCAGAGACTACGATATCATTCAATCCGGACGTACGTATCAGTATTTTGAAGGTGATGTACTGTATCCATTCGGACATGGATTAACGTATGCATCGTTTAAATACAGTAATTTGGAGCTGAACCCGGCCCAAGCTGGAGTCGAAGAGATCATTACTGTGCATGTGGATGTGACAAATACAGGAACGATCGCCAGTGATGAGGTTGTGCAGTTGTATGTGCGTGCCGGGCAGTCCCGTGTGAAACGTCCACTCAAAACGTTAAAAGGTTTCCGTCGTCTTCATATTGAAGCTGGAGCTACAGTAAAAGTCAGCTTCACACTGCCAGTTCAGGAACTGGCGATCTGGGATGTAACCCGTGATCGTTATGTGGTCGAAAGCGGCACCTATTCCATTATGGTGGGCAAATCTTCTGCCGATGTTCAGCTTGTTGCTGACCTGACAGTACAAGGGGAGACCATTCCTGCACGTAATCTGGGTGTGGCTACTCGCGCCGAAAATTACGATGCATACTTCGGTGTGGATCTGGATGAGAGCAAAGAGGGCGGAACTTCTGTCCGTGTGGTTGGTGAACAAGGATGGATTGCCTTCAAGGATGCAGATCTGGGCAGCAATGCAGCAGCGCTTGAAGCTCGTGTATCATCAGAGCAGGCAGATGCGGTATTGGAAGTTCGATTGGGCGCACCTGACGGTACACTGGCAGGACGCGTGGAACTGGCACAAGGCGAGGCCCAGCAGTGGTCCACGGTTAAGGCGGACCTGAAAGGCGTAACAGGTCAACAGGATGTATACCTTGTGTTGTCCGCAGGAGTACGTGTCAGCCATTTCGAGATTCATTAAGTCGGATAAAAAGACCTATCAAGATAAACAAATAGAATGATGGTAAATGAAAAAAGCCTCCGAAGGAATTCGGAGGCTTTTATTTGCAATCACAAGCTTCGTTTAGATTGAGGAATCAGCGGTTACTCGTTCTCTTGCTGTACGAGCAGCGTCCACCATGATGCTCAATGCATCTACAACTTCGGCTTTACCACGTGTTTTCAGTCCGCAGTCAGGGTTCACCCAGAACAGATCTGCTGGCAGCACTTGAAGTGCACGCTCAATCATATTCAACATCTCGTCCTTTCCTGGAACACGCGGACTGTGGATATCGTATACGCCGAGTCCGATGCCTTTGTCATACGTATTCTGCTCGAAGCTGCCTACCAGTTCCCCATGGCTACGGGATGTCTCGATCGAGATCACATCTGCATCCAGGTCGCTGATGGCTTCAATAATATCATCGAACTCGCAGTAGCACATATGGGTATGCACCTGCGTTGTTGGTTTTACGGTTGCAGTAGCTAAACGGAAGGATTCCACGGCCCATTGCAGGTACTCATCCCACTTGCTCCGTTTGAGTGGAAGTCCTTCACGCAGAGCTGGCTCATCGACCTGAATCATCTCAATGCCTGCTTGCTCCAGCGCTTCAACCTCGTCCCGAATGGCGCGAGCAATCTGGTAGGATACTTCACTGCGTGGAATATCCGAGCGGACAAAGGACCAGTTCAGGATCGTTACCGGACCTGTGAGCATGCCTTTCACCGGTTTGCTGGTCAGTGTCTGGGCATACGCCGTTTCTTTCACCGTCATCGGTTCATTGAACAGCACATCTCCGTAGATTACAGGTGGCTTCACGCAGCGTGAGCCGTAGGACTGTACCCAGCCATTTTTTGTGAAGGCAAATCCGGTCAGCTTCTCACCGAAAAACTCGACCATATCGGTACGTTCGAACTCACCGTGTACCAGCACATCCAGACCAATTTCCTCCTGGATGGTAATCCACTCCTGGATCTGTTCACGCACATAAGCGTCATATTGCTCCGCATTCCACTCCCCTTTACGGAAGAGTGCACGTGCTTTGCGCACATCAGCCGTTTGCGGGAAGCTGCCAATAGTTGTTGTTGGCAGCAGCGGGAGCGACCATTTTTGCTGCTGCAATTCGCGTCGCTCCTGGAATGACGCGTTACGAAGCAGCTGCTCATCAGCGTGCACCCCTGCAGGCGCACCACTCAGGCGTGTCCGTGATTCGGACTCGCTCAGCAGGCGCACCGCTTCGGTGCTTGCCTGGGCGCGGCGGCTGGCTTCAGCCAAAGCCGCTGCTTGGTCCGCCTGCTTCGCACCGCCGGACAACAACGTGCCGAGCGTCGCAATTTCCTCCAGCTTCTCGTCGGCAAAGGCCAGGGCATTGCGCAGTACCGGATCAAGCGCGCTCTCCTGAGCGGCAGTAACCGGTACATGCAACAGGCTGCAGGAAGGCTGAATGATCAACTTGCCTTCGGCTGCGAATTCAGCCACCTGTTCCAGCAGCTTCGCCGTCTCTGCGAGATCGGCGCGCCAGATGTTGCGCCCGTCGATGACACCGGCGC
Organism: Paenibacillus sp. ALJ109b; assembly: GCF_010747435.1. NCBI lineage: Bacteria > Bacillati > Bacillota > Bacilli > Caryophanales > Paenibacillaceae > Paenibacillus > Paenibacillus sp. ALJ109b. The sequence goes on along the minus strand of NZ_JAAIFP010000015.1, from coordinate 235,937 downwards.
CCAACCATTTATCCTGCGGGAAGCCATGCTCCCGCAGGCTGGCGAGGTTGCCTTCATAGCCGTGGACCAGGTCCAGGCCGATTCCGGCAACAGGCAGAGCTGTCACGACCGGATAAGCTTCCACCGATTCGAAATACGTTTGAAGCAGCAGCTTCAACTCCGGTGCAGCTTGTGCCAAGGCAGCATACACCTGTTGCAGCAAGGCTTCATCTTCGAAAGAGACAGCCAGCGTTAGAGCAGGCTCGTCGATCTGTACCCACTGTACGCCTTCTGCTTGAAGCTCAGACAGAAGCTGGGCGTATACGGGAACGAGGCGTGTGACGATCTCTGCAAAGTGTTCCGAGTCATAGCCTTTGGCGAACCGTACATATGAGTACGGGCCGACGACAACCGGTTTACCTTCCAGCCCAAGCTCCTGCTTCGCTTCGCGATAGGCGGCAAGGGGTTTATTTTCAAGCAATGCAAATGCAGTATCATTATGAATCTCAGGTACGATGTAGTGATAGTTGGTGTTCAGCCACTTGGTCATCTCACAGGCCGTTGCCTGATCATTACCCCGGGCCATGGCGTAATAAGTAGATACGGATACCGGTCCGCCTGTATGGTTAAAGCGCTCAGGAACGACGCCAAACATCGCGGATACGTCAAGAATATGATCATAGTAGGAGAAGTCGCCCACAGGAATCAGATCGAGCTGCTGTGCCTGCTGTTTCTTCAGATCCTGCAACCGAAGCGTGGTCAGCTCCTGATAAAGCGTGGATTCATCGATTCGGCCAGCCCAGAAGGACTCCAGTGCTTTTTTCCATTCGCGCCCCGCACCGATGCGGGGATAACCGAGGTTGCCTGTCAGTACTTGTTGCTGTGATTGCGACATGTAAAATTCCTCCTCATTTATAATAGGTAAACTCATCAAGTTGAAGCTATTGTGGTGTGTTTCTTTTGAAGGCATCAAAAAAAGGCATTCCTTCCGATTCCATACCCCGAGAAACAGGCATCATGAATGACGACTGTGCACAAAGATAGAATGGGAAAGAACACCTGCTATAAGTAGTTGTAGCGGCTGCTCTAACACCTCCCTATCTTCCGTAGGTCATGCGATGCTGTCGAAACAGGCAGGTCTCCTGGCTTGCGGATCATGGCCATATGCATTCCTTCCCGGTGGTTGCACCAGTGGATTATATGCATAGACTCCCCGTATACAGTGGCGGGACCGCGACGGACTTACACCGTGCTTCCCTTTTAAGCCTGACCACGCATGTAGCGCGGTCGGCACCTGTTTCCGTGTGCAGAAATGTGCGTACACATCTCTGGCTATGAAATTGGCGACCAAGCATAGATGATAGATTGTATCATGATGCAATCGTCGTATACTTGCTCTTATGCTACCAATCATAGACGATAACCTACGGGCTTGCAACATATATTACTAATCCGATCGGAAATAAAATTTTGTTCTATTAATCCTTGATTTACTTGGTAGATTTGGCTCCTTAAAATGAAGCAAATTATCTCGCAAGATGTGCTTGATTCCCCTAAATAAAAAATCGTTACTATGCATCTAACTGCATGGTAACGATTGTCTGGCCAGCCATTGTTGCACCCACATTAACGATGCGCTGATTACGACTGCCGCGAAAAGGAAGAGACACATCACGCTCAGCTGCGATGTAAGGCCCATCGATAATGACGTCGCATAGCCGGGATAACTCCGCCCGTGACGGGTCTGTAATCAGTTCCTCATATACAAACCCCGTGTATGCCCATACAGTCAGATCAGGTCGAGCAGCCCGAAGCTGCCGAACCCAGGAGGCGCATTCTGCTGCAGAGAAAAAAGGATCACCTCCGCATAACGTTACCCCTTCCAGCAAGGGGTGTGAGGTCACTTCATGCAAAATCTGCTGCTGACCCTTCTCCGTAAATGGTTCGCCTGCACGGAAGCTCCATGAGCCGGGGCTGAAACAGCCCGGACAAGCGTGGCGGCATCCGCTGATGAACAACACGGCACGCAGGCCAGGCCCCTCGTTCACTGATTCCGGGATGTAACCATACAGATTCACCGGTGTTTCACCCGGTCTCTCACTTCGGCCTGCTTCGCCCCATTGAAGCGCACTTTATAGTCACCGGTCAGATATCCCGTAACCCGGCGCAGTCGCTGGAAATGTACATGGTCTTCATGAGCCTCACATCCGGGACATACATCTCCAATAACGCCCTCATAGCCACAGGACGGACAACGGTCAATCGGGTGATTAATGGAGAAATACCCAATGTCCTGGGCCAGCGCGTATTGAACGATTCGTTGGAAAGCGGCGGTATTGGCCCTTACATTCCCGTCGAGTTCGACATATGAGATCGCTCCGGCATTACATAGTGAGTGGAAGGGGGCTTCCAGTTCAATCTTGCGATAGGCAGGAAGCGTATGATAGACCGGAATGTGAAATGAATTGGTGTAGTATTCCCTGTCGTTGACCCCTGAGATGCTGCCGTATCGCTCACGATCGATCTTGGTGAATTTGCCGGATAGGCCCTCAGCGGGCGTAGCGAACAAGGTGATATTCAGGTTGTGCTGCTCACTCATCCGGTCACAGAATTCTCTCATCGTACGAATGATATTCAAGGCTTCTCGATGTACATGGAGGTCTTGTCCATGGTGACGGCCATATAGAGCGGTCATACATTCAGCAAGTCCGATAAAACCAAGGGATAACGTACCATGTTTCAACAGATCGGCCACCGGTTCATTTGGAGCCAATTGTTCACCGCCTTCCCATACTCCTTCCCGCATCATGAAGTCCGATGCTTTGGCAGGCTGGTTCATCTGAATTCGATACCGGTGCAGCAGACCATCCGTAGCATTGTGCATGACCGATTCCAGCGCCGTATAGAAGCCAGCCCGGTCAGCGATGGCTCTTGCTCCCTGGCAGATCCCATATCGAATGCCGAGCTTGACCAGATTGATGGTGTTAAAGGACAGATTCCCTTTACCGCTCTGACGATTGCGTCCGAAGCGATCAGCAAGTGTGCGTGTCCGGCATCCCATCGTCGCAATGATCGTATCGGGATCTTCCGGTTGATAATAGGGCAGGTTGAAGGAAGCATCCACATTGACAAAGTTCGGATACATGCGCCGTGAGGAACAGGTCACAGCAAGTCGGAATAAATCATAATTCGGATCTCCCTCAGATTGGTTAATTCCTTGCTTGCACTGGAAAATATGTTGTGGAAACACGGGAGTTTCTCCGTTACCCAGTCCCCGAATGGTCGCTTCCAGCAACGACCGGGACACGAGTCGACCTTCGGCTGAAATGCATAGTCCGTAGTTCAGCGAAGTGAACGGAATTTGTCCCCCAGCACGACTGCTCATGGTGTTCAGATTATGGATCAGGGATTCGGCAGCCTGTTCGGTCTCCAGTTCCGTTTCTTCATAGGCAAAGGCAAAGGCTCGAGGACACTTCTCCTTTGCTTCATCGCTATCCAGATGCAGTTGCTCATCCTCAATTGAGGCAATCTCCTCGAACAGCCGTTGTCCCTTCCGGTAATGCTTACGAAACGAACGCTTCACATAAGGTGCGAGATCCCAGTCGATTTTATTGGCGGATACACCGCCGTACTGGCTGTTCTGCTGGGATTGAAAAATAATAGCCACCAGTGCCATGGCAGACATGATCGTCTGTGGTGTACGAACCGAACCGTTGCCGGTATTGAATCCGGAGGCCAGCAGCCGGTCGAACGGAATAAAGATACAGTTGGTCGTTCCAAGGGCATACTGATCCAGATCGTGTACATACAGATCCCCGTTCTCCACAGCTAGAGCGAGCTCCTTAGGCAGCACATGACGCAGAGCATGCCACTTGGCGGTCTCCGAACCGAGCCTGCTCATCTTGCCGCTGAATGAGTCTCCGTTCAGATTGGCATTCTCCCTCAGCGTATCGGCGTCTTCAGCACCAATAATTCGTCTTCCCAGGTCAGATAGCTGATCGGATGCCGGTGGAGAGGCATACTCAAGCATGTTCATATCAGTTCCTCCTAAATAATGAAATTGAAATTGTATAGGGATAATGTTCATTCACTGAACACTACATGTAGAGTTTCTTTATCCATTTATAAACTATATATTGTTATTTAGGTGTGATAATGATCACATGGGAGAAGCTGGTCGACTGTCATGATTTATAGCCCTGAATGATAGAGGTTTTCAAAGCTTCAGGGTAAGCGTATAATTTCTATTTACCGTGCAAGTTCAGTTGACGATGCTTGAAAAAAAAGGATAGAAAACTTCATATATGAATAGTTTGTGACAGCTGTTTCGGAATATTGAACCCTCGTTAATCGATTGAATCATACTGTGGAATACGGGTTTGAAATGCAGCTAAGACAAGAGGGGTGAGTCATGGGAACGGTAAGCATTACAAGGGGCTTCTATGAAAATATACAGGAAGCCGCGTCCCATATTGTTGACGTATTAAGCGGAATCTTAAAGGTGAACACCATCTTCGTTGCCACGAATGATGGCGTGACCAATGTTATTATCGAGGCTTTTAACCGCGAGGAAGAGTTGATCGCCAAAGGTAGTGAACTTCCATTTGAAGCTTCATATTGCAGCCTGGTATTAAGAGATAAGGGCAGCAGTCTGATCATCACGGATACATGTGAACATCCTCTTACGAAATCAATGGACGTAACAAGCGGACTGGGAAATCGTTTCTTTGTAGGGATTCCCATTATGCGGAGGTCCGGGGAAACGTTCGGTACGATCTGTCTGATGGATGATCCTGATTATGTGATCAGTGAAACGGATATGAAAACACTGCAGGCCATGGCCGTTTTTCTCGGGTATGTGGTGGATCTGGAAGATACGCTTCAAGTTCAGGAACAGAAGCTGAATGATTCGGAGCAATTACAAGAGCAATTGCAGGCAGAGAAGGAACGTGCGGAGTCTGAGGCGATGACCAAGACGCAGATGCTGTCGCTGATGAGCCACGAGATTCGTAATCCCCTGAACGGCATTCTGGGATTAACCGACCTGATGCGTACACCGGATATGTCGGACGAGCAGACAGAATATGTGAATATGATTGAAACCAGCGGTAATATTCTGCTTTCCCTGTTGAATAACATGATGAGTTTTAATAACGTCAATGATGCAGGCAAAACGGTCGTACATGATGATCCATTTGATCTGGTAGCGACGATTGAAAATACCGTTTATCTCTATGCGGGACTGGCGCTGAGCAAGAACATTGAGCTGGGATTGAACCTTGATCTGAATGTGTCCCAGGTTTTTGTCGGGGATGAAATCAAGATCGGGCAACTATTGGCCCATGTCATTCAGTATGCTCTAGATTCAACACGGACAGGTTCGGTATTGATTACAGCAACCGTAGATGGTGGAGATGCAGAGGATGAGGGTATCCTTCAACTCCAAGTGAAATACACCGGACGCATGTTGTCTTCGGACAATAAGCTTAGATCAATTAACAATCTGGACGGAAATATAAGTACACAGAAGCTGGTTGGAACCAATCTCGGACTGGCGGTCAGCCAAAACCTCGCCATCCTTATGAACGGCCGTATTCAGGTGCATGGCATGGGAGACAAGGAGACAGAATTCGAGATCTGCCTGCCGCTCCGCAGACATTGGGAACTGCCTCAGCTTGCCAATATTCAGCATCGACTTAAGGGCAAAAAGGTGCTGCTTGCCAAGGACCCTGACATTCTGCAAGGGGCCTCTTCCCTGATGCGCAGATGGGAGATGGATGTGCATATGACCTCGGTTACGACCGAAGCGTACGACTGGATTCAGGAGGGCTTTAAGCCGGATGTGGCCGTTGTGGATATGGGATTGCTGGAGGGCGGTGCTGTGGATTTTGTACACAAGTTGAAGCGCCTGGTTACAGATTCCCCGGTCATAGTGCTGATTCCGTATGGCATGCATATCGATCCGCATGAAGCAGAAGTCTTCGATGCGGTCCTGACCAAGCCGGTGAAGCAGGCTGATTTGTTGAATGCGTTAAGCATCATTGTGCATTAAGAACATGAGAAAATAAAATTAAACTAGGCGCACCTGTCACGGGTGCGCTTTATATTGTTATTTTAAAGGAAGAGGAACCTCGAACAAGCAGCTCCGAGTCGACTTTAAATACACGTTTATCCTGAAATTCATTCGTATTCATCGTATCAATCATCTTCTCCATAAGAATGGCCCCCATCGTATACTTGGGTTGGTTCACCGAACTTAGCGTAGGATGGATGTATTTGCTGATTCGATTGTTATCTACACCTACGATAGCCAATTGCTCGGGAATGCGTATTCCGTATTCCGTACATGCTTTGTATACACCTAGCGCCATCTCATCATTTGCCGCATATACAGCGGAGAAGGACAGGCCTTTGTTAAACAATCTTTTGATGGCCTCGTACCCACCTTCCTCATTGAAGTTCCCATTCTCGATCAGTTCGGGACGGAACGGAATCTGATGATTGCGCAGGGCCTTCAAGTAGCCTTCTAGCCTTTCATAGCTGTCGATTGCTTCAGGATAACCGTTTAAGAAAACGATATTCCGATGTCCGGCCTCAACGAGATGCTGAACAACTTCCTGGGAAAATTTCACGTTGTCTGTATATATGCACGGGATCTGATCATGTTCAATGTATTTGCCAACGATGCCAATGCGATACCCCTTATCTGCAAGGTGGAATAATTCCTCATCCGCCAGCATGGGCGTGATAATGATGACACCGTCAATGGTCCGATCCAGCAGCAAATTGAGATAATCGACTTCTCGCTCTTTCAGGTTATGAGCATCACATATAATGACCTTGTAATGGCGGGCGTAGGCGATGTTCTCAATGCCTTTAATAATTTCGGCATAATAGGAGTTGTTAATATCCGGAACGATGACGCCAATCGTCATCGTTCGCTGTGAACGAAGATTCTTGGCTGCTGCGTTGGGGTGATATCCCAGTTGCTCGATGGCGCGCATCACCTTATCTTTGGTCTTGGTGCTTACTTTGCTGTGCTGATTAATGACCCGCGATACAGTTGCCGGGGACACACCTGCAATGGCAGCTACATCAATGATTTTGACATCCATATTCTTCACAACTCCAAATAAGTGATTGACAATTAATTCAAATTCATTATAATTCCAATTGAAAACGATTACAAGTTATAACCGTTTGAAACAATAATTGGGGATAGTGGAGAGATAAAGGGTTTAATATTCGATAAAATGTAATCGATTTCACCACCCCTTCACTTGTGATAAATAGCGGACATCCATGGATCGTACCCCCGTATACCCGCTGTTTATATAGCATTATCGTTACCCGTCGTGAGTGCTGCATCCTGGTTCAGTCATACCTCAAGATATGACCATTTAAGGGAGGCGTCAACATGTTGAAGAAGAGCACTATCATGCTGTTGTGCAGCTGTCTGCTGCTGGGCCTGCTGGCTTCGGCCGTAGGTTCACCGAAGGCAAGTGCGGCTTTTGGATCAGGGGATTTCCTGAAGGCTAACGGGACGGTTGTCCGCAATAATTCGGGTACAGGCAATGTGGTGAATCTGCGTGGAACAAATTTGGGTGGCTGGCTGCTGCAGGAAGAATGGATGACGCCCTCTGGAGCAGTAGATGAGTACACGCTGCGTCGCACGTTGACGAATCGTTTTGGGGAATCGGGTGCACAGAGTCTGATCAATGGATATCAGGACACCTGGATTCAGGCTGGTGATCTGGATAACATCAAGTACTGGGGCATGAACGTTGTGCGTGTGCCGATCTATTGGGAGGATTTTATGAACACCAGCGGTGTCATGAAGCCTGATTCGGTTACGTTCCGCAAACTGGATTGGCTGATTGATGAAGCGGGCAAACGGAACCTGTATGTCATTCTCGATCTGCACGGTGCACCGGGAGCAGCTTGTCCATGGCATTCCTGCGGTCAGGAGAATTCCAACCAACTGTGGACCAATTCTACATACCAGAACTGGACTATTCAGATCTGGGAACGGATGGCAACACGTTACAAAGGCAATCCAACCGTTGCTGCGTACGACTTGCTCAATGAACCTCTTGTGACCATGGGAACGGGTGAAAATGCTGCTCAAATCAAGCAAAAGATGGATTTCTATGACCGGATGTACAAAGCTGTCCGTGCCAAGGATGCCGATCACATGATCATCATCGCGGCATTCTTCGACTGGTGGGCAGCTTCACCACCAACGACTTATGGCTGGACGAATGTGATGTATCAGACGCACCATTATCAATTCACGGACTATAACAACTGGGATTTGACCAATTCGGAGATGGATCGCTGGCTGAAGGATATGGCGTCCTATCAGAAGAATTGGAATGTTCCGGTTTTAGCGGGCGAGTTCTCTTTTGGCCAGGATGATCTGACCGAGAAGTGGCTGTCCGGACTGAATGCACTGAATGCTTCTTGGACGAACTGGAGTTATAAGGTCAAAGGGGGCGGAACTTGGGGTTATTACAATAACAACAATAACCCGGCACCGAACCTGAATACCGACAGTGCAGCAACGATTGCTTCCAAATGGAGCAAGTTCACAACGGCGAACTTTGCCTCTAATACTTCGTTCCAGAATGTGGTCAAGAAACATACGGGAACGGCTCCTTTTACAGAAACATGGTCCAGCCTGAAAGCCAACGCTAATGGCACTTTTGTCAGCGCAGAGAATGGCGGTGCAGATGCGCTGATAGCCAATCGGGATACTGCCGGACATTGGGAAAGGTTCAAAATCATCCAGAATTCGGATGGGACGGTATCCTTCCTGTCGATGAGCAATATTAAATATGTGCAAGCCGATCTGAATAATGGCGGGCGTTTGATCGCCTCGGCCACATACCCATCCACATGGGAGAAGTTTACCCGAGAAGATCTGGGCGGAGGATTGGTTGCCTTCAAATCCGTGGCGAACGGTAAATATGTCAGTTCGGATCTGAATAACGGAGGCGTGCTGTATGCCAATCGTAACGCTGTGGGCGGAGCATGGGAACAATTTATCGTAACAGCTAACTAAAATGAGCTAGTGCCCATTCATTAAAATGTGGTGGCTGGGTAATATTTGACGCGTATCGAGGCTCCGCTCTTTTAGCGGAGCTTTTCATATTCATCCCTATCTATTTCCCAAATTCTTCTCCAAAGCCCTTTTAATCCGAGCCGAATACGATACAATAGAAAGGGAACTTCATCATTAATCAGTTTAGAGGAGGATGTGCATTCAATGGAATACCGTAGATTAGGTGGAAGCGGACTGAAAGTAAGCGAGATTAGCCTGGGTAGCTGGCTGACATACGGAGGATATGTGGAACGTGAAAACGCGGTGAAATCAATTGAAGCCGCATTCGATGAAGGCATCAACTTTTTCGATACAGCCAATGTGTACGAGCGGGGTGCAGCAGAAGAACTGCTGGGGCAGACGTTGAAAGCGTATTCCCGCGATTCCTATGTCCTTGCAACCAAGGTATTTGGTAAAATGGGTGACGGTCCAAATGACCAAGGGTTATCCCGTAAACATATTAAGGAACAATGCGAAGCCAGCTTGCAACGGCTGGGTGTTGATTATGTAGACATATATTATTGCCATCGCTATCATACCGAAACACCAATTGAAGAGACACTGCGAGCACTGGACGATCTGGTGCGTCAAGGCAAGGTGCTCTACGTAGGTGTTAGTCAATGGACCGCGGCACAGATGGAAGCTGCATTGGGTACTGCTGACCGCCTGTTGCTGGATCATATCGTGGTAAACCAGCCAGTGTACAACATGTTTGACCGTTACATCGAAAGTGAAATCATCCCGTTGGGCGAGCGCAAAGGTATTGGACAAGTTGTCTACTCCCCACTGGCACAAGGATTGTTGACCGGGAAATACACTTCGGTGTCCGATATTCCCGAGAACAGCCGGGCAGCGAAGCTGGGATGGGATGAAGGGAAGATTAACGCTGATCGGATCGGCAAGGTTCGCCAGTTAATTGAAGTGGCGGACAAGCTGGACTTGAAGGTCGGCCAATTGGCTCTGGCGTGGATTCTGCGCCAGAATAACGTGTCCAGTGCGCTTGTAGGAGCAAGCCGCCCTGAACAGGTGAAAGAGAACGCAGCCGCTTCCGGTGTGAAGCTGGATGCTGCTATCGTTGAAGAAATCGAACAAATTTTAGCTTAAGGCAAACTCAACTCCACAGGTTGTTCTTGTATCCGTAAGCGAGTTGATTCGAAGGATGCAAAATGGTGAGATAAGAAAGGGATGTCTCGGCTAGCCTGTAGGCTATGGGGACATCCCTTTTGAGTGTGAGATTAGAATGAGTTTTGGCCGCTGGGGAGCGACCTGGAACGCAACGGAATGGCACATACCCGGTTCCGGCCCGTATTTTTGGCTTCATATAATGCACGGTCTGCCTGTTCAAAGAAATCGTTATCATCCCGGTCGTCACAGTGATCTGGAAAAACAGCGACCCCGATAGAGATAGTCAGCCGGATCGTATTGCCATCAGGCAGCGCGAAATGGTACTTCTCGACCGATTGTCTGATGGACTCGGCAATGGCCATGGCTTGGTGATGACCACAATCGAGCAATAGTATAGCGAATTCCTCGCCTCCGTTCCGAGAGACGATATCTGCTGAGCGGGCATGCTCAATGAGCAATTGTCCGAGTTGTTTTAGAACCGCATCACCTGAAGTATGACCGAAAGTGTCATTTACTTTTTTGAACCGATCAATGTCGATGACCAACAGCGATAGTTTTTGCTTGTACTCACGTGCCCGTTCTAGTTCAAACTCAAGTGATTTCTCAAATTGTCTGCGATTACTGAGGTTGGTAAGGTGATCGGTGGTCGCTTTGCGTTCGAGCAGGAACAACATTTCATTCGATTTATTAATGAATTCTGCGATGAAATAAATAAAGATTCCACCGACAAAAGCAATGGTCATCTGTAAAGGATATACTTTCAATAATGAGTTCATGCTGGTTGTATTCAGCATCAGGATCACAAAGATCAGCGTCATACCCAGCAGGTTCATAGTAATAATTTTGGTTAATCGGGACCAAGGAGCATAGGCGAAATATACACCGGACAGTCCGATGATCGTCATGACGAATGCTGCATCGATGGCAGCGGATGACATTCCAAATATGACAATACGCAGGATGGAAATGACAAGTCCCGAGATGACCGAAGCCAGTCCTCCTAAATATACGGCTGCTGTGACAATGGCCAAATGACGTAAATCTACAATGGTAGTTTCATTTAAAGGAAAGGAATAGTTCATCAGTACCGTTCCATAGATCCCGAACAGCAGACCACCGATCATCTGAACACGCATCGAGGGAAAGGGCACGCGGATACGATAGAATTTGGCTATGATTCCGGACACATACATGAACGTGATCATGACACAGAGATTGACGAAAAACGTGCTTAACAACAAGCATCCCTCCTTTAGCGCACATTACTATATTTTAGCTGAAAAGCAGTATAGTAGCGAACCATATTATCCCAAGTAGCGGTAACGGCTACGTAGAAGATGGTTTGGATATTACTATTCATGAATAAAATAGTCGGATATTGACTTCATTATACAATGAGATTTATACTTAATCTAAATCAAAATTGATTTTGATGTTTCAGGGAATCATAGCAATCAGTAGATTGCTGTGTCATCTTATATACTATTGAATGGGTTAATAAAGGAGAATTGCTGGTGAGAACTCTAAATCTGACGATACAGCGTCAAGCCGTTTACGATGTAGTCCGTCATTCCGAAGACCATCCAACGGCAGCAGAAGTGATGAACCGTCTGGTGGAGCAAGGTTATAATTTGGCTTATGGTACGGTATATAATTCACTCCGATATTTAACAGATAAAGAATTGATTCGGGAGCTCAAGTTGGGCGAAACGGCCAGTCGTTATGATGCCCGCATGGACGAACATCAACATATTATGTGTGAAGTATGCGGCAAGGTAGATGAAGTCATGACGGAAGTTCCTCCGCAATGGATGAAGCAAGTCGCGGAGGAAACCGGGTATGCGATTGATCACGCTCATGTGGTCTTTGGAGGTGTCTGCGCGGAATGCAGAAACAAACGGGTCAAGTAAAAATCAACCTGTCCGGTCGTCGTTTGCCGCTCCGGGTCAAGCCTGCCCTTGCGGATTCAACCCCCCTTGTGGATAATTGTCCGGTTACGAGACGGGTCATTCTGATTAGTCCGATGCCCGGGCAAGTTCATGAACTGGTTAAGGCACTTACGGATAGCTGTTTCGATGTGCTGGTGTTCCACCGCTGGGAGCCTGATTTGCATGAACGGCTTGTATTTGATCTGTTGATCTATGACCTGTCTGTTGCTGGAACCATTGATGCTTTTGCGGGAATCAGCAGCCGATTGAATCGTGAAGCGGAGCATGCAACACCATGTCTGTATCTGGTCGGGGAGAAGATGATTGGCAGTGCCAGTGGCCCGATGCTTCAAGAGGAATTACTGGTCTGGCCGGCTCGTCCGCAGGAAGCGTTGTATCGTGTGCAACGCATGATCGGCAATAGTCCTGCAGCACCGAAACGAGGATTTCTTCCTCAGGAAGGCCAACGTATTGCCTTCAAGGATCTTTGGCTGGATCGTGAGCGGATGAGCGTGCATCGCAATAATGACCGCATTCATTTGACCAAGACAGAGTATGATCTGCTGCTGAAGCTGATTGATGCCAAAGGTGCAGTGATTTCCCGTGAGGAGATGCTCAGCGATATTTGGGAGACTGATTTTACGGGTGGAAGCAATGTGGTGGATGTTCATATCAAAAGCTTGCGTAAAAAACTTGGCGATAACGCGGCTTCGCCTCAATATATAGTAACGGTAAGAGGAGTGGGCTACCGCCTAGCGGATTAGTCCGCTTTTTTTTGTGCACACAAAATGCTGTTCATGTCACTCGTATGCGGATATATCCACTAGATATAGTAGATCAAGCCAATCGGAATGGCTCAATGCTCATCTCACTCCAAGTTGATGTTCATATTTCATTCATGAAATGAGCAAGAAACTCATCTTAACCTCATACGAACCTCATGCAAGGGGTGAGTGGGACATGTTAGAATCAATTTAAAAGTTAGATCAAGTCTAAATGTATATTTAAACCGATGGCGAATATGATTTTAATAGAGTATATACAGCAGGCATGAGACCAACATGAGGAGGATAACGATATGACAGAACGCATGACAACCAATCAGGGCGCACCCGTAGGTGACAACCAAAACTCCCGTACCGCAGGAAGAAGAGGCCCCACATTACTTGAGGATTATCATCTGCTTGAGAAGATCGCACACTTTGACCGTGAGCGTATTCCGGAACGGGTCGTTCATGCGAGAGGTGCTGGTGCACATGGCGTGTTTACGCTGGAGAAGAGCATGAAGGCTTATACGACAGCCGATTTCTTACAAGACCCGGGAACAGAGACGGATGTACTGGTGCGGTTCTCGACTGTAATTCACGGTACGGGTTCGCCGGAGACAGCGCGTGATCCACGTGGATTTGCCGTGAAGTTCTACACCCGTGAAGGGAACTACGATATTGTGGGTAACCACTTACCCGTCTTTTTCATCCGTGATGCCATGAAGTTCCCGGATATGGTTCATTCCCTGAAGCCTGCGCCGGATACGAATATCCAGGACCCTGCACGCTACTGGGACTTCATGACACTATCACCCGAGTCGACTCATATGATGACCTGGTTGTTCTCCGATCTGGGTACGCCAGCAAGTTACCGTGAAATGGATGGATTCGGCGTACACGCCTTCAAATGGATTAATGCTCAAGGGCAAGTCCATTATGTGAAATACAAGTGGGAATCGGCTCAAGGCGTACGAGGCTTCTCACGTCAAGAGGCAGCTGAGGTGCAAGGACAGGATTTTAACCATGCCACCCGGGATTTACACGATCATATCAAAAACGGGCAATACCCGCAGTGGAAGCTGCAGGTACAGTTGCTTAAGCCGGAGCAGATGGATGATTTCGCCTTCGATCCGCTCGACCCAACCAAGACTTGGCCGGAAGATGTACTACCGTTCCAGACAATCGGAACCATGACATTGAACCGAAATCCACAAAACTTCTTCGCAGAAGTAGAGCAAGCAGCCTTTTCACCAAGCGCTTTGGTGCCTGGAATCGAGCCTTCCGAAGATAAATTGCTGCAAGGCCGCCTGTTCTCCTATCCGGATACACAGCGCCACCGGCTCGGACCAAACTATTTGCAGATTCCGGTGAACTGCCCTTATGCTCCGGTTCGCAATCATCAGCGTGATGGATTGATGAATGTGAATCAGGACCCGTCCCCGGTAAACTATGAACCGAACAGCTCGGGCAACAGCCCGGAGGAAGCACCTGAATATCGTGACAGTCAAGCTCCGTTACAGGGTCATGTTACGCGTGAGAAAATTGAGAAGACCGATAACTATACGCAGTCAGGGGAGCTGTTCCGTTCATTCACGGCGTTGGAGCAGCAACATCTGCTTGATAACCTGATCAATGATTTGAAGGCTGTACCGGAACAGACCCAGTTGCGTGCCTTGTGCCATTTCTTCCAGGCAGATGGACAGCTCGGTGGTCGTTTGGCTCATGGACTCGGTGTGGATATTTCCGCATTTATGCCCTCACAGGATCGTAAATAAAGCACTGATTTCATCATTATTTCAGAAATGAATAATCGATTTATGAATTAGACCGGGCAGGTCTGCAGAATAGCAGACCTACCCGGTCTTTATGCTTTTTTTAACGATAAGCTGATCTTGTGCATCCAAATAATATTCTGAAATGGAAAACATATTTACAAATCATTTACAATAAATAGCTGACATAGAGGTTGACTTCTCGTTTGTTGGCACTACAATGGGTAGTGTGAGGGGTGTCTGAACATGAGAATACACAATTTTAAAGTGGGTGAGCGTGGGCTGAACCGGTTTTTCGGTCCGCTGGAGGCGAAGATTATGGACATTTTATGGGCGCGTCCAGGCAGCAGCATTCGCGAAGTGCAAACCGCATTAGAAAAAGATAAAGACGTTAATTTCAATACTGTCATGACGGTGATGAATCGCCTCGTGGACAAGGAACTGCTCCACAAGTCGCAGAAGGGCCGAACGTCACTGTACCATCCGGTACAGAGCAGGGAGGAGTTTATGAACGACCAATCCAAGGAATTGTCACATGAGTTGGTGGATGAATTCGGGGTACTTGCTGTGAATCACATGCTGGATGCGCTGGATGAAGCAGATGCAGGGTTGATTGAGCGTCTGGAGCAGAAGATTAAGCAATGGAAAAAGGATAGCGATTGACATGTGGAAGGCCCGCTCGAAGCTGTTGTTTACCGTCGGGTTTGGCATTCCGTTATTCGTGTTCATGCAGATGTTCATGTACGCGATGTACAAAATATTCGGTTGGGACATTCCGTTTAATCTGCTCTGGCTATGTAATCACTGGATGAGCAGGCTGGGCTGGTTATCCATGGGGCATGTTCTTATGGCACTGGTTCTCCTGACTTTTGCAGGTACAGGCTGGTTGCTGTTCGATCGGATGATTAAGACACGTGCAGCGGTAAGGAAGCTTCGGTCAATGGAAGATAGGGCCATGTCTCAGGATCTTCAAGCGCGGTACCGTCATCTGAAACAACCTGGATTCATTGTGGTGGACAAGCCATCACCGGTGGCATTTACGATTGGTCTCTGGAAACCTTGTATTGTGCTTTCCACAGGGCTGCTCACGATGCTGGATGCTGAAGAAGAAAGAGCGGTTGTGTATCATGAAGTGCACCATCTGTGGCATCGTGATCCACTCAAGACGACATTATTGTCGGTATTTGCCGTGATGATGCCTTATATTCCGGTGTTGAAGCATACTTCAAAACATTACAATATCATTAGAGAAATACTGGCTGACAATGAAGCAATTGAACGTACAGGGAACGCTGCGGGCATTGGTAGTGCACTGCTCAAACTGATCCGGGCTTGCCCTGAACCTTGGAGAATTAGAGAGACAGCTATTCAATCGTCTTTTGCCGATACTTCGGTGAATGTACGTATTTCCCGTCTATTAGACCCGGAACAGGATGTTTCACTGTCGCTTCCCCGCTATGCGGTATTCATTTCTGCCACAGTGGTCCTGCTGCTGTCTGTCTTGTTTGTTTGGTCAATTGGGTGAAAGGTAACGTTGAACTTATACTCCAAGGAGGAAGATGAATATGAATAGAAGTGTGGAGATTGGTTTGTTTTTTTCAAGGATCATGATTGGTCTCATCTTTGTATTACATGGTTGGAGCAAATTCGAAGGTGGAATTAGCGGTACAGTCGGTTTCTTTGAAAGTATCGGCATTCCTGGTTTTCTGGCATCGGTTGTAGCGATCATTGAGCTGGTGGGTGGTGCAGCCATGATTCTGGGCTTGGGAACACGTGTATTTGCTGCATTGTTCATCGTAGTGATGGGTGGGGTTCTGCTCACTGCCAAAGTGGGACAGCCGTTCATGAGTGGTACCGAGTTTGATTACCTGCTGCTGGCGGGTTCATTGACACTGCTCTTCACAGGCAGCCGTTTCCTGGCGGTGGATCATTTCTTCTCCAGACAAGGGAACGCTCGTCAGAATGTGAGTGCATAACGGGTTTATCACCATCCAATAGGGATGGACTAACAAGTTTATTCAAGCAGGTATATCCTGCATAGAAGCCTTTTCTCGCTAGTTCGGATTACGCGCGATTTTTACGTGTGAACCGTTCAAACCAAGAAAAGGCTTTTTGTTTTGGACGACAAGCCCATCGATTTGGTACAATGAGAATAAGTATGCTACTAAGAAAAAATAAGAGAACATATAGGAGGGTGCGCTTTATGATTAACGTCATTCCATCCGATTCCCGCTCCAGCTTCGACCGGGGCTGGCTGCGCGGCAATCACAGCTTTTCCTTCGGTGAATATCAGGACCCGGAGAATACTGCGTTAGGACCCATGCGGGTAGCTAACGACGATGTAATTGCTCCTGGACGTGGTTTCGGTGCACACCCGCATAGTGATATGGAGATTGTGTCCATCGTGCTTAACGGGAAGTTGCGTCATGAAGATAACCTGGGCAATGTGGCTGTAACATCATTTGGTGGGATTCAGCGCATGTCAGCAGGCAGTGGCATGATCCATACCGAACACAATGCCTCGGATTCTGAAGAAGTGCGTATATTACAGCTTTGGTTCATGCCACATACGAAAGGGCTTGAGCCGTCTTATGAGACAACTTCTTTTGATCCGGACGCACTCGCGGGAGCACTCGTACCCGTGGTATCCCCTGAAGGTGGGGCGCGTATCGCATCCATTCATCAGGATATGACCATCTATCTTGGCCGATTGGCCGCAGGCCAGGCATTAACATATGAACAGGCGGAAGATCGCCGCATGTACATTTTTGCCATTGAAGGCAAGCTTGGCTTGAACGGAGAGTATCAGCTAAATGAAGGGGATACGGCTCGTGTGGAACAGACGACATCCATGAATCTGGATGCAAGTGAGGACGCTTTCTATATGTTGATCGATCTGCCCTAGATTACCGAAATGGAATGAAACTCCAAGATCAAAGGAGGATGTACTTTTATGACGCAGCAGGAATGGTTCATGGTTAAGCATGCAGTGACTGGGCGAGGGCTGGTGAACAGCAAAACAGATTCGATGTCCTATCGCTATCAAAAAGAAGGCACTGGATTTGTTTTTAACGTTACGGGTCTGGAACAACAGGTGGTGGATAGCATTATGGAGCTTAGACAGGAGCTCAATGTGTTTCGCTTTGTACAGCGTAAAGATCAGCCCTTGGTGAAGCACTGGTATTACGTTCAGGGAGACCGGGTGCAGTATGATAGAGAACGCCATACATTGACGATATATGCGGAATCTGAGATCCGCTATATTCCTGAAGATTATTTTGCTGACTAACCGAATGATTTTAAAAAGACCTTCCAATTGGAAGGTCTTTTTCCTTATATACAATTAAATTTGAATTATATGTGTTTCAGGTTGTTTCATGAAATTTCGCAAAAGAGAAACAAAGGAAGGTTGACATAACGAAATTAATATCGATATAATTACCCTAATTGATAATGAGTATCAATATCAAATGACACGAAGTAGAACAACTACAAGTGTTTTACGGCTATTGGTGAGGGGATTAGTAGAGAGATGAAGTTAGGCTATATGTTGATCGTACTGGCTTTTTTGTCTATCGTATACCTGTTTATTGGCAATTCAGACATTTCGCCCATGGATATATTTCATTTGACCCCAGTCCAGCTTCAGGTGTTACAAGTCAGTCGTTTTCCCCGCCTAATCAGCATCCTTGTCGCAGGTATCAGTATGAGTGTCATTGGACTAATCATGCAGCAGCTGACACGCAACCGTTTTGTTTCTCCGACAACGGCCGGAACAATGGACTCAGCCCGGTTGGGAATCCTTGTTACTTTGATGTGGTTTCCTGGTGCTTCTCCACTGCAAAAAATGCTGGTCGCTTTTGCTTTCGCACTGGCTGGAACGCTAATCTTTATGCGGATACTGGAGAAAGTCAAATTCAAGGATACGATATACATCGCTCTCCTTGGTTTGATGTTTGGCAATATTGTAAGCTCAGTCACGACTTTTTTTGCTTACAAGAACGATTTGATCCAGAACATGTCGTCCTGGCTGCAAGGTGACTTCTCCACGATTATGAAGGGACGTTATGAACTGATCTATATCAGTATTCCGCTGCTCATTATCGTATATCTGTTTGCTAATCGCTTTACACTTGCGGGCATGGGTGAAGATTTCTCAACCAACCTTGGACTGGCTTATCGAAAAGTGGTTAATCTCGGACTGATTCTGGTTGCCATGGTTTCAGCCGTCGTCATTATTACGGTAGGTACAATCCCGTTTCTGGGTCTTGTAGTACCGAATATTGTGACGTTGTATAAGGGTGACAACTTGCGGGATACATTGCCTCATACGGCAGTGCTCGGTGCGATTTTTGTTCTGGTCTGCGATATTTTGGGTCAATTGATTATTTATCCTTATCAGCTCTCCATCAGTTTGACTGTGGGCGTTGTGGGCAGTGTGTTGTTCCTGTATTTACTGCTTCGAAGAAAGGCTTATGAATCATGAGAATGAAGTATACGGCGAATACCTGGAAATTTGGCATTTTGATTACAGCGGCAGTGCTGTTGATTGGTGTATTTCTGGTCATTCAATCCGGGGGCAACTGGGATTATATTCTGCCTCGCAGAGGGAAAAAGATTCTTGCTATTGTGCTCACGGGTGCTTGCATCGCGTACTCCACTGCCATTTTCCAAACGATAACTAACAACCGAATTCTTACGCCTGGTATTATGGGGCTCGACTCCCTGTATATGTTGTTTCAGACATTTGCCGTGTTTGTGTTTGGGAGCACGCATATCAGCTTTGTGAACAAAAATCTTAACTTTGCAGTATCTGTCCTGTTAATGACCCTGTTTGCCTTACTCCTGCATCAGTTCATGTTCCGTAGAGAACGGGGGCGCAATATCTATTTGCTGCTGCTCGTTGGCCTTATTCTGGGTACGCTGTTTCAGAGCATGTCCTCCTTCATGGAGGTACTGATTGATCCTAATGAGTTCCTTGTGCTGCAGGGCAAGATGTTTGCGAGTTTTAACAATGTGAATACGGATCTGCTGATCATCTCAATGGTGGCTATTATACTGATCTTGCTGTATGCACAGAAGTTTACTAAGTATCTCGACGTACTGTCTCTTGGTAAAGATCATGCGGTTAATCTCGGGGTGGAATACCAATACATTGTGAAAAGGTTGCTGCTGGTTGTGATGGTTCTGGTGTCAATCTCCACAGCGCTTGTTGGACCAATCATGTTCCTGGGACTGCTGGTCGTGAATCTGGCGCATCAGATATTCCGGTCACATCGTCATAAAGTGCTGATCTGGGGTTCAGTCATTATAGCTGTGGTTTCATTGGTCGGTGGGCAGCTCATTGTGGAGCGAGTATTTACTTTTGCCACAACAGTAAGTGTCATTATCAATTTTATAGGCGGTGTGTACTTCATCTATTTACTGCTAAAGGAGAATAAGTCGTGGTAGAAGTCAGAAATGTAACCAAACAATACGGCGGCGTCCGGGTAGTGGATGACGTATCACTGAATATTGCCAAAGGGAAAATCACGTCATTTATTGGCCCCAATGGTGCAGGCAAAAGCACATTATTATCCATGATCACCAGACTAATCAGCAAGGATACCGGACAAGTCCTGATCGAAGGGCAAGAGATTGAAGGCTGGAAGAACAAGGATCTGTCGAAAAAAATATCAGTTCTCAAACAATCCAATCACATAAATATCAGGTTGACGGTGGAGGATCTGGTTGCTTTTGGGCGTTTTCCTTATTCACAAGGAAGACTCACGGCAGAGGATCGGCAGTGGATTCAGGAAGCCATCGATTATATGGAACTGGCTCCATTCCGCAAAAAGTATATAGATGAGCTAAGCGGTGGACAGCGACAGCGGGCTTACATTGCCATGGTTATCGCGCAGAACACCGAGTATATTCTCCTCGATGAACCATTGAATAATTTGGACATGAAACATTCCGTGCAGATTATGAAGGTGCTTCGCAAAATGGTGGATGAATTGGGCAAGACGATTGTTATTGTCATTCATGACATCAATTTTGCCTCCTGTTACTCAGACTATATCGTGGCACTCAAAGATGGGCGTGTCGTGCAGGAAGGTAAGACGGAGGACATCATTAATACGGATGTATTGCAGAAAGTATATGACATGCACATCCCTGTGCAATGGATTGATGGGCGTAAGATTTGTGTGTATTTTGCTTAAAAAGTTAAACCAATATAGAGAGAGCGAGAGGTGTCTATTTATGAAAAAGGGTTGGTTATTTACGTTGCTTGTGGTGTTGTCGGTTGTTCTGGCAGCTTGCGGTGGAAATAAAACAGCAGAAAATACAGGTGCCAGCAGTGGCACAGGATCAGAAGCGAATGCAGCAGCAGGTCAGTCCAACGATGAAATCGTCATTAAACATAAACTTGGCGAAACAACAGTGAAGAAGAATCCGGAGAAAGTGGTTGTGTTCGACTATGGGGTGCTGGATACATTGGATCAGCTTGGAGTAGAGGTTGCCGGTGTACCTCAGGAAGGAGTTCCCTCTTATCTGGAAAAGTATAACGATGCAAAGTACGCCAATGTTGGCGGTTTGAAAGAGGCTGATTTTGAGAAAGTAAATGCCTTGAAGCCTGACCTGATTATCATCTCAGGACGACTGCAAGACTCATATGAAGAGTTGAGCGAAATCGCACCGACCATTTATATGGCGGTAGATACAGAAGATTATATGAACTCTCTGACTTCAAATGTGAAGACACTTGGAGAGATCTTTGGTAAAGAAAAAGAAGCAGAAGAAGCACTGGCATCGATTGATACCTCTGTTAAAGCTTTGAAAGATAAAGTAACGGCTGCTGGAAAGAATGCACTGGTTGTTCTGACGAACGAAGGTAAATTGAGCGCTTATGGTGCAGGTTCCCGATTTGGTATCATTCATGATGTGTTCGGTTTTACTCCCGCAGATGCAAATATTGAAGTGTCTATCCATGGTCAGAGCGTTTCCTTCGAATATGTTATGGAGAAAAATCCGGATTATCTGTTCGTGGTAGATCGGAGTGCGGTGGTTGCAGGCAGTGGTGAGGCAACTCCAGCCAAACAGGTGATCGAGAACGATTTGGTCAAAAATACGAATGCTTATAAAGATGGACACATTGTTTATCTTGACCCGGATTACTGGTACTTGTCCGGCGGTGGTTTGGAATCCATTCAAGAAATGATTAAAGAAGTGGACGAGAGTATCAATTAAGTGAATGAAGATTGATTCAAACTTTTAATTAGGTCCCCAAAGGTCTCTGTTATCCATACAGAGGCCTTTTTTTGTTGCCTGAATGGAATAAGCCATTGGGAATTTTATAAAAAGACCACATAATTCTGAGCGCTCTGGCACAAGCTACCTTGTATAAAAAACAGGAACGGAGGGCGGCATATGGCGGACAAAACATCAGGGAAAGATGGTTCCGGGGATTCAGAAAAGAAGAAACACATCCCCTTAGGGCTGCCGTCTCCCCCCATTTTGAGGCAACCGATAAGCCTTTCACATGAAAGCCATATGTTGGCACTGGAAGATATATTCTCGGATTGTTCGGATGTGATCTTCCGCAATGTCAAGATTTCTAATGAAGTAGAAGGACTTCTGGTGTACATCGAGGGCATCGTGAATTCGGCAGATATTCAGGATCATATGCTCCGTCCTCTAATTCGCGGTTTGATTGAGCAAAGAACCGATGAACCTGCTGCCCCTCTGGATGATACACGTATCGCCCTGACGCAGGTGAAGAAAGTGGATACCTGGGCAGACGCAGCGGAGGGTGTGCTGGAATCCTCTGCGCTGCTGTTGATCAACGGAAGCAAAGAGGCTTGGCTATTTAACGTCAAGGGCGGTGTGAGGCGCGGTGTCGAGGAACCCCAAACCGAGTCGGTTATCCGAGGACCACGCGAAGGCTTCACCGAGACATTGCGGGTGAACACAGCTTTGCTTCGTTTTAAGCTGAAAACACCTGCACTTAAGATGTTAAGCATGACGATTGGAACTGAGACCAAAACCAATGTTGTACTGACCTACATCAGCGATATTGCTGATCCCAAGCTGATTAAGGATGTCAAAAAACGCCTCAATAAGATCAAAATCGATGGAATTCTTGAGTCCGGTTATATTGAGGAATTGATAGAAGATCATCCGTATTCCCCTTTTCCGCAGATGCATTATACCGAACGTCCGGATACAGTAGCGGGCAACTTGCTGGAAGGGCGATTTGCCATTTTTGTGGATGGTAGTCCGTTTGTACTTATTGCCCCAGTAACCATGTGGCAGATGCTTCAGGCGAGTGAGGATTATTACGAACGGTTCTTTATCAGCAATCTGGTGCGGTGGATTCGGTTTTTGTTTGTAGCTATCGCTCTATTTCTGCCTGCACTCTATATCGCCATTACAACCTTCCATCAGGATATGTTGCCTACCACGCTGATTTTGAGTATTGCAGGTGCAAGGGAGGCCATTCCATTCCCTGCACTGGTTGAAGCCCTCATTATGGAGCTATCATTCGAGGCTTTGCGAGAAGCGGGGGTCAGGTTACCCAAAACGGTAGGTCAGGCCGTCAGTATTTTGGGGGCACTTGTGATTGGACAGGCAGCGGTTCAGGCGGGAATCGTCTCTGCCCCCATGGTTATTATCGTATCCATGACAGGCATTGCGTCTTTCACGATTCCTCGTTTTAACTTTGCCATTACGGTTCGTTTGCTGCGTTTCCCCATCATGCTGCTTGCCGGGGCGCTTGGTTTGTATGGCATTGTCATTGGACTGGTGCTGATCTCCGTGCATCTGACGCAGATGACTTCCTTCGGTGTACCTTATCTGTCAGGCCTCAGTCCCTATAGCAAAACAGATACCAAGGATATTGTTATTCGTGCACCATGGTGGAAGATGATCAATCGTCCTTCAACGGTTCATCGTGACCAGCAGCGGATGAATGAAAAGATCAACGGTTCGCCTGAAGCAGAAGAAGGGTGGTGAGCACATGGTTCTCATCCGTAAACGACGGGCGGTAGCCATACTGCTCCTATGTACTATTTTCATATCAGGTTGCTGGGATCGGAAGGAAATTAATGATGTCGCTTTTGTCATTGGTCTTGCTATTGACAAGGAGGAGAACAATTACAGATCAAGTCTGCAAATTGCTCTCCCGGGTCAGTCCGGTTCCTCCGGGAGTGAAGGCGGCGGTGGAGGCACCAGCGGGGATAAATCTTGGTTCATGTTGTCCAATACAGCCAAAACCTTGCGTGGAACGTCTATTGAGAGTCAAAAAGCACTCTCCCGTCAACTTTATTATTCCCATCGGCGTACTATGCTGATTGGAGAAGATCTTGCCCGTGATGGCGTTGCCCCCATGCTGGATTTATTTACACGTTTCCCGCTTAACCGCTTCTCAGCATTACCAATCATTACCAAGGGGCCTGCTTACAAGGTGCTGGATACCGATGCGCCGATTGAAAAATTCCCTTCGGAAATGGTGCGTGAATTATGCTTCCTGAATATGCGCAGACCACGTTCCCTCAAGACATTCACGGATGCGATTCTTTCCGAGGGAGTAGATCCATTTCTGCCAGTCGCCTCGGCCGTTGACAATGTGCCGAGCAATTGGAAGGACGTTAAGACGAACATCAAGTTGGATGGACTCGCTATCTTTAAGAAGGACAAACTGATAGGCATGATTGAGAAAGCTCCTGCTGATGCACTTATATTGGCTATGGGTGAAGCCAACGAGCCAGAAATTATGGTCAAAGCTCCTCGTGGGAAAGGTGATTTTTTCATCAAGCTGAACGAAAACAACTCTTCATTGCATCCTCATATTGCAAATGGAAAAGTGTCGGTGACGATTGAACTTTATGCCAAGGGAGTCATGGTAGATAACGAATCCAATTATGGTGATTTGCGAGCCCAGGAAATGAAGAGCCTTACTCAGGCCCTTCACCAGAAAATTGAAGATGACATTAAGGAAGGGATCAGGCTGATTCAAAAACAATATCCTGCGGATATTTTGGGTCTGGGTCGTTCCATTCATCAGCAACTCCCCAAGGAATGGAAGAAAATAAAGGATCGGTGGGATGATATTTATCCGGATGTAAAGGTAATCGTTGAACCACACATCATTATTGAAAATGTAGGGGTTATTAATAAACCGATTGGATTACAAGAGGAGGATATTGTCCATGATTAAGCCGCTGCTGTTCACTTATTTGGGTATGGTTATTGCCGTAATTATCATGGACTTCAAACATGTGAGGCAGGCAGCCGCCATTAATAGCTGGTTATCCTACGGACTGATCGCCATCAGCGCCGGGATTTGGTTCTATGTAACGAATTTGAGCAAAACAGTCTTCGTCACGACATGGCTTACCCAAGTGATTCAGCGTTGGCTACCTTTACCGTAAGGCTTGTTTCAACGAATCCGAAGCATGAAAGATAAGACAGAAAGGAGGTATTTCATGAATCAGGGAGTGACCAGTCGTCAGTTGGTACTGCTCATCATTCTGCTCAGTATTACAGGTACGATGATGCAGCCCCATGCACAAGCTATTTTTTATGCTGAACAGCACGCCTATTTATCCTATATCCCTGTGTTTCTTGTCATGGTGGCATCACTATGGATGTTAAGCCGTGTTCAGCGACGGTTCCCCAAGCAGGATCTGTTTGAATCTCTGGTGGAGCGTTTCCCCTTTTTGGGTCGTGTGACAGGTATGTTGTATATTCTGTTTTTTCTCTTCATATTTGCCCGTGATATCCGGCTAATCGGTGACTATGTAAGTATTACCTTACTGGAGACGACCCCTATTTCCATAATTGTATTGACCCTGTTGGTCATGTCTGTTTTTATCGTAAGGGGAGGGTTGGGATCTTTAATTGGGATGTCTGAGCTGTATGTTACTTTGTTTCTGCTGAATTCGTTGATTGTGCCGTTTATGCTCATTCAGCAAATAAACATGGATAATCTCATGCCGTATTTTGACATTGATGTTGCTGGTGTTGGCAAGGGGAGCTGGTACATATTTTCCTTTTTTGGAGAGATGATTGCAATCCCTTTTGTAATCAAAGGCAGTGATTTTCGATTCAAGTCCGTCATGTGGGGGATTACGATTGCAGCTCTGGTAATGATGCTGATTATCATCGAAACCATCTTGGCGGTGGGGGTACCAATCGCATCCAGACTGGTATATCCCTCCTATGAGCTTGCAAGGCAACTGCAAATCAGTGATTTCCTTGATCGGTTTGACCTTGCACTAGCAGCGGCAACTCTACCTACGATGATTACTAAAATTGCATTTGATCTGTACTTTGTCTGTTGGGGAATGAAACGAATGATCCCGAAAGTCTCAGGTAAGATCATGACGGGGCCAGTCGCTTTGATCGGATATGTCTGCGGTTTCTGGTTTTTCAAAAACGCTGTTCAACTCTTCCGCTTTACAAGGGAATGGACATGGATTGGGATTGTGTTCGAGGTACTGTTTCCCATCATACTTTTCGTGTTCCTTCGTCCTCGCAAAAAAGGTGCGAATGATCGACGGACAACAGATAACCAGAAACAAAAGCAGCAACCAAAAGAGGACAAACAAGGGAAAGCATCACAGGGCAGAGAGAATTCCGACGGGGACAAACGTGAAGGACATCAGGGTGGAGAACTACAGCCTTCCTGATATATCCCATCAAAAATCGTTATAGATGAACCACCTAAAAGAGGGTAAACTCAGTTTCCCTCCATAGAAGTACCCTGTATACTGTAGTCAGACTGATGACATTCGGCTGAATTAACGGGGGGAACATGGATGGCTCAACATTTGACAGGTATACGCGTAGCATTGACAGGACCACGAAAATCCAAAGAGATGTCCTTGCTGGTTGAGAAAATGGGCGGGATTCCACTAGTCCGGCCTGCACAGGGAACTGTTTTTCTGGACGATCGTAATATTCGGGATGGTCTGGTATCCTGGATATCCGACCCGCCAGACTGGACGGTATTAACCACGGGTATGGGATTGGACGCTATTTTTGATATGGCTGAGGATATGGAGATTGCTGATCAATTGCTGGACGTATTATCGGGATCCTTGATTGCAGCACGAGGGTACAAAACAGTCAATGCACTCCGAAAACGTAAACTGACCCCGCTGGTGCGGGATGATGATGGCAGCACAGACGGGCTGATTCGTGAATTTGCGCCTCATGAACTTAAGGGACAGAAGGTCATGTTGCAACTGCATGGGGAAACTGCGCCCAAATTGGTCGATTGGCTGGAGGAACAAGGGGCTCAAGTACGTCAGGTGCTTCCATATCGTCACGTCCCGCCCGAAGAGGGTGAACTGGAACAGTTGTTGAATGATATTTTGCTGCATGAAGTTGATGCTGTCGCGTTTACAAGTGGGCCGCAAGTACGTTTTTTGGTTGAGCACGCGGCGTCAAAGGGAAAACTAGAATCCATGCAGGAAGCCTTCCGACAAAGCGTAGTGCCTGCTTCGGTGGGCAGGGTTACGGCAAACGCGATGCGTGAAGAAGGTATTGAGGCGCTCGTGGTCCCAGAGGATGAGAAGATGGGTGCACTAATCGTTGAACTGGGGCGTTATTACGCTGCCCGATCTGCGGACAAGGCTCATCTTCTGCAGTAACATGTGATCTCGTCTGGACTCATATGGATGCGTTGAATGTAACGCATTTAAGATGCCACGTTGTTCCCGGTTCTGATCCGAAATACGGGTCAGAACTTTTTTTGTTTTTGTTTATGTGATCGGTTCACTTTCTATAAGCTGAACGACTCTGATTCAAGGGAATTCACCTGAGACTTTGGTCGTGAAGTTAGTTGTACCCATTCATAATTAAAGGTTTTTGGATAATAATGTGGAATGAATTAAAGACAGATTAAGCTTGTGAGGGAGGGACAGCATGATGAAAACCGTATGTGTAACCGGGGCTGCCCGGGGACTGGGGTTGGCTCTGACGGCACAAATGCTGAAGAGAGGTTATATCGTTTATGCGGCAGGGTTGGACATGGAAGAGTCCCAAGGAATTCGTACTTTGACGGATGCCTATCCAAAACATTTACGCATCATCGAACTGGACATTGCGGATGATCTGTCCGTAGCTTTGTTCACGGAGACACTGAAGCTGGATACTGAGCATTTGGATATGCTTATCAATAATGCGGCTATACTAGGAAGTATTACGGATCATATCCGCGGACCGTTAAATATGGCGGAGATGGCAGAAGTATTCAACGTAAATACCTTGGGGACATTGCGTGTGACTCATGCCCTATTGCCCCTCCTTCTGCAAGGGACAAACAAGCTGATTGTCGATATATCTTCGGAGGCAGGCAGTATTGAGCAGTGCAGCCGAGATGGGTGGTTTGCCTATTGTATGTCCAAATCTGCGTTAAACATGCAGGCTCGCCTTGTGCACAATGGTCTGAAGAATGAGGGTGGGCAAGTGATGCTGATACATCCCGGCTGGGTACAGAGTTATATGAGCGGGGAATTGAATACCGATGCAGACCTTACGCCAGATCAATCGGCTCAACATATCACAGCACTCATCGATCGCCATAAGGAGTTCATGGGAGATCAGCCCGCGTATGTAGATTACAAGGGGGAGAACCTTCCTTGGTAATTCTGTTATAGGTAATTTGAAAGGAGTTTTTATTGATGGATCATCGTAAAAAAGCGTTGTTACTTGGTGATTATACTCATCCGGACTGGCATCCGCTGCAAGGTGTGGATGCGGAAATTAGCCGGATTTTCCACGATACTATGACTGTGCAGTGCAGTGAGAATCGCAACATGCTGCTGCAAGAAAATATAACCGGATTTGATGTATGTATCTGTTACATGGATGATTGGAAGGGAAAAGTCTCTCCACAGCAGACAGCAGGCTTATTGTCCTATGTTAGTAATGGAGGTGGACTGGTCATTATACATAACGGGATTTCGCTCCAAAATCGTTATGAGCTGAAGCAGATGATCGGTGCCAAATTCCTGCATCATCCACCTTATGCCCCACTGGAGTTCACAGTAACGGCAGAGAGCCATCCAGTGACTGAAGGCATTTCGGGATTTACAATGGAAGAAGAACCGTATCTGTTCGAATTCGGTTCATTTGCCGAAACAAAGATTCTGCTTGAATATCAATCCGAAGAAGGACCGAAACCTGCAGCATGGGCGCATAGATATGGTCTTGGACGCATTGTTTACCTTATGCCAGGACATCATGTACCATCTTTTGCCCATGAAACCTATCGTCAGTTAATTCTGCAGGCAGGAAAATGGGCTGCGCGTTACGTATAGCCGGACCGTTTCTTTTGTGAGCAGCTGATTAGGGTTATACTATAGAGATCAACGAAGAGGAGGATGACAAGAATGAGCGATTTGTTCAAAAAGGCAATCTCGTTAGGGCTCGGTCTTACTGTTGTAAGCAAGGAGAAAATTGAGAAAACCGTGGATGATCTGGTCAAGCGCGGGGAACTGGCGCCTGGTGAATCCAAAGCATTGGTTGAACGCCTGATGGAACGGGGCGATGAAGAGCAGGGCCAGTTCAAAAGAATGATTCACGAACAGGTCAAGCGCGTCCTTCAGGAAGTGGGCGTTCCATCCGAGAGTGATGTAACCAGTTTGGAACAGCGTGTTGCCGTGCTTGAGAAAAAGCTTGCGGAACTGGGTCACACACCACAGCTTCAACCTGATGTATCCCCAGCTCCACTTGAAGTTCCTCCTCTCAAAGGAAACGAGATCGAGTAGATGGCTGTGCGAATCAAACATGTCGGCAGATACCGGGAAATTGCCATGGCGCTGGTGCGTCATGGCTTCGGTTATATGGTCGAGGAGCTGGGTTTGTTCCAGTTGCTGGCCATACCCCGGCGGTGGATGTCGCGTGAAGCCCACACCACCAAGACATTGAGTGAACGCATACGACTCGTGCTGCAGGAGCTGGGGCCAGCTTTCGTTAAGCTGGGGCAACTGGCAAGCACAAGGGCAGACTTGTTGCCTGAGTCTGTGATCCGGGAATTGGTGAAGCTGCAGGATCAGGTCCCGCCGTTTTCCTCGGAGACGGCACGGGGTATTTTGGAACAGGAATTGGATACACCGCTGGAGGAGATCTTTTCCCGGTTCGAGGATACCCCTGTGGCTGCGGCTAGTATTGGACAGGTGCATCTGGGTAAACTCCGAAGCGGTGAGGCCGTAGCTATTAAGATTCAGCGGCCCGGCATATCGCGTATCGTTCAGCGTGATCTGGATATTTTACGAGAATTGACAGCGATGGCGGAGAAACGCTGGGATTGGGTGAAGCAATATCAGATCCCCCAAATGGTAGAAGAGTACGCCCAGGCACTGATGGCTGAGCTGGATTATACCGTCGAGGGCCGTAATACGGAAAAGATTGCACAGCAATATCAGCAGGAAAACAAAGTGAAAATACCAGTGATCTATTGGGATCAAACTTCTTCTCGTGTGCTCACTATGGAGTACATTGAAGGCATCAAGCTCAATGACCGTGATGAGTTGATTAAACGTGGGCATGATCTCAATAACATTGCTCAGCGACTGGTAGATTCGTTGTTGAATCAGATTTTCATTCATGGGTTCTTTCATGCCGATCCACACCCGGGCAATCTGATGGTTCTGAAGGATGGCAGGCTTGCCTTTATCGATTTTGGCATGGTAGGCAGTCTGAGTGATGAGATGAAGCAGCACCTGGCTTCGCTGATTATTGGTTTGATGCGCAAAGATACGGATAGCATGATCCGGGCGATTGAGAAGCTGGGCATGATGCCGGATGATATGGATCTGCGAGGGCTTCATAGCGATCTGGACAAGCTGCGCAGCAAATACTACGATATTCCCTTTTCCAAAATCAGCGTGGGTCAAGCATTGAATGATCTGTTCGGCGTGGCTCAGCGTCATCGGGTTGTGATGCCTGCCGACATTCTGCTGTTAGGGAAATCACTGCTCACGATGGAAGGTGTTATCGAACATCTTGATCCTTCCTTGAGTATCGTGGATATGGCAGAACCCTTTGGTCGAAAACTTATCAAGGAACGCTTCAATCCTGGGCGGATCAAGAATCGTCTGTTCCGCAGTGCTGCGGATATGGCCGAAAGTGTCATGGGTCTGCCTGGGCAGTTAAGGCAATTGTCTTCCATTATTAGCAAAGGTAAGTTGAGACTGGAGATCAGTGTCCCTGAACTGGACGCGCTCATGCGCAGAATGGACCAGATCAGTAATCGGCTGTCTTTCAGTATTGTACTGCTCGCATTTTGTATCATTATGGTTGGATTGATCATCGGTTCTTCGATTAGTCATCAATCAACCATGCTGTGGGATATTCCGGTCATTGAGATCGGTTTTCTGGTAGCTATTCTGATGGTAGCCTTCCTGCTTTATTCGATATTTAAATCGGGGAGATTTTAGTATAACAACAAGACCCGTAAAGAGACTTTTTTAAAAGGATCTTTGCGGGTTATTTTTATTTGTGAAAGGGAGAGGCATGTTTGAAAAAGATGATCAGTAACTTGATTTCATCGTTTTTAACTGGAATTTTTACATATTACGTAATTGCTCGGACCATAACCATGAATGCCATATTTGTTTGTCTAGCAATTACAGGAATTTTGGCTATGTTTTATCTGGTAAGATATTTATTAAATAAAAACGGTCGGGCTAAAGGATAGAGTCGCAACAGATTTTTATGAGAATAGTTTGTTTAAGAAGAGAGTATGTTGGAGGAAAATAACGCAATATTAAGATAATACGAGATATGCTTCTGTTTTTTCAGTTTATTTTTATTAGTACATATCGCTTACTATGACTATAATAATAGGTCAGTACATTAACGGACCCGGTTTTTCTGAGAGGGGAAAACCTAGAGACATCATGATTGGTTCACGATTTCTCGGAGGCAGGACACCTGAATGTTGGAGTGGAAATAAGAGGTACACACTGGAACGGACGAGACATGTACGGACATGGTATCGGATGCCTTATCCAATATCATGGTTAATCCAACATGTAATTTAACTTATATAGACGAATTTTTGCGGAGGGTATTCCGCTGTTTTGTGTTGTCTGTTGTAGTTGGTCAGTGACGAACCATTCCATTGCCGTTCAGGTGATAAGACAAATTTGAGTTTAAATACGTAGGAGGACCGGCAAAGGACGATATGAATACTTTAAAACAACAATGGTTTGGTAACATTCGCGGAGATGTGCTGGCAGGTATTACGGTAGCGCTGGCGCTTATTCCGGAAGCGATTGCCTTCTCGATCATTGCGGGTGTCGATCCGATGGTCGGATTGTACGCTTCAATTACGATTGCCATCGTGATCTCGATTGCAGGCGGAAGACCGGGCATGATTTCGGCAGCAACGGGTGCTATGGCGGTACTGATGGTGGGACTCGTCAAGGATTATGGCGTGGAATATCTGTTTGCCGCTACAATTCTGACAGGTATTATTCAGTTTATTCTGGGGATTTTCAAGGTGGGTCGGTTTATTACATTTGTGCCTCATTCCGTATTGACCGGGTTTGTGAACGCACTGGCGATTCTCATCTTTATGGCTCAGCTTACCCATTTTACGGGCGCGAACTGGATTATGTATGCGATGGTAGCGGGTACGCTGGCGATCATTTATATTTTGCCACGTTTTTTCAAAGGCGTTCCGGCTCCACTGATTGCTATTGTAATCATGACGATCATTACGGCGCTATTACATCTGGATGTCAAAACGGTAGGGGATATGGGGAATCTCACGAGTACCCTGCCTATGTTCCATCTGCCGAATATCGACTGGTCTCTTAATACGCTAATGATCCTTCTGCCTTATTCGTTCACGATGGCTCTGGTAGGTTTGCTGGAATCTTTGCTGACTGCAACGATTGTGGATGAAATGACCGAGACCAAGAGCAGCAAAAACCGTGAAGTACGTGGTCAGGGGATTGCCAACTTTGTTAATGGCCTTTTCGGCGGCATGGGTGGCTGCGCGATGATTGGACAGTCGGTTATTAATGTGAAATCTGGTGGTCGAGGTCGATTATCCACATTTACGGCTGGCGCTTTTCTGGCCATATTGTTGTTATTGCTTAGCGGTGTAGTGAAAGAGGTGCCAATGGGCGCGCTCGTAGGTGTGATGTTTATGGTGTGCATCGGTACGTTTGACTGGAGTTCTATCAAGAACATTGCGCGTGTGCCACGTGCGGAAGCCTTTGTTATGGTAGTCACAGTTGCTATTGTAGTGTATACCCACGATCTGTCTATTGGTGTAATGGTCGGCGTTGTTCTTAGTGTGCTTCATTTTGGTTGGAAACAGACCAAGATTCGTGTGCAGGCAAATGAGGAGCAGGGGCAGAAGGTGTACCGTGTCCACGGACCTTTCTTCTTTGGTTCATCTTCCCGCTTCGTCGATGAGTTCAATGCTGAGGCTGATCCGCAGGAAATCACAATTGATTTTGGTGGCTCACATATTTGGGATAACACGGCGGTTGTTGCCATTGGTAAAGTTAAATTCAAATATGCCAAGCTAGGCAAAACGGTACATCTGCGCGGACTGAACGAGGAAAGCTCTCGTTTGCTTGAAAAAAGTGGATTTGCCACGGTGCAAGGGCACAGTTCGTAATTTAATAGCTATAGCTAAATCCAAATGAGTAACATTGATAGATGATAAAAGGTGCTGTCCTGCAAGTCATGATGGATCATGACAGGGATGGCCCTTTTTTGTTATAGGGTAGCAAAATGCTTAATTAGTTGAGGTCTAAGGCCCCCTACAAGTCCTATTTCCTGTAATTTCAAGCTTCCGATATTCTAACGAACCTTAGGCGATTTATATGCCCGCTATCTGTATTTTTTCGCTAAATCTAGCCGGAATAGCAGGGCTGAAGTTCGTTACAATTCCTTAGAGTGTCATGATTGCGGTATAAGGTCTGTATGATTCGTTAACGCTTTAAACACAACGATCCGGGACATTTGTGGACAAATGCAGGAAAGTAACGCCCGATCCCCTTTTGTTTTGCTTGACTAACGTGTAAACTACAGGGTATGGAGAAGAAGAGCAACGGACCGATTGCTTTTTAAAAAATTCATTTCATAATCATGATTGATATACGGAAAACTAGTCTTGATTGAAGCCAAGTGAAAGCAATTATGAAATGGACTTATCTAAATGAATATACAGAGGTGTAACGATTGGCAAACTTTGAACAACTGGGCATTCGCCCGGAATGGTGCGAGATCCTGAAACATCAGGGTATCGCCGTGCCGACTCCGGTACAGGAGCGTTCGATTCCGGTATTGCTGGGTGGGCGCGATATTATTGCTGAGGCGCAGACGGGAACAGGGAAAACGCTGGCTTTTTTGCTGCCGATTATACAGAAAATTAATGTATCCGACCGCTCGCCGCAAGCACTGATTATTGCCCCTACGCGGGAACTGGCGCTGCAAATTACGGAAGAAGCGAAGAAGCTGACTGCAAACGACGATAAGCTACATGTTCTCGCGGTATACGGCGGACAAGATGTGGACAAACAGCTCCGCAAACTGCAAAACGGTACACAGATCGTGATTGGTACGCCGGGACGTCTCCTGGACCATCTGCGTCGTGGCACGTTGAAGCTGGATAATGTGAAAAAACTGGTGTTGGATGAAGCCGACCAAATGCTGCACATGGGCTTCCTGGATGATGTGGAGACCATTCTTCGTGAACTGCCACATAAACGTCAGACAATGCTGTTCTCGGCAACGATGCCAAAAGGCATTCGCATCCTGGCGAAGAACTATATGAAAGACCCGGAAGATGTGAAGGTATCCTCCAAGTCCGTAATTCCGATCAATCAGATTCGCCAGCAGGTGCTGGAGTGCACGGATCGTGGCAAACTTGAGGCACTTCGCGGCATGATTGATACGTATCGCCCGTACCTGGCGATTGTTTTCTGTCGGACCAAACGCCGTGCCTCCAAGCTGAATGAAGATTTGCGTGAAGCAGGTTATGCGAGCGATGAACTTCATGGGGACCTGTCCCAATCCAAGCGTGAGAATGTAATGAAAGCATTCCGTGACGCGAAATTGCAGATCCTCGTTGCTACGGATGTTGCTGCACGCGGACTGGATGTTGAAGGCGTAACGCATGTATTTAACTACGATATGCCGCATGATGCGGAAAGCTATATCCACCGGATCGGCCGTACGGGTCGTGCAGGCGGCACGGGCCTTGCCGTGACATTTGCAACACAACACGACAGACCGGAGCTTGCTCGTATTGAGGAAGGCACCAACCAGAAGCTGTCCCGTATCCAATGGACAAGTGAAGGTCCGGTAGCATCAACTGGAGCCAATAGACGTTCCATCAACAGTCAGGGTGATGAAGAACGTTCTGGCGGACGCTCCGCTGGGACAGGCAGTGCCCGTCGCGGCGCAGGTCGTACCGGCCGCAGCGAAGGCGGACGTGGTGGTCGTGGTGGTTCCCGTGGCGGCGAAGGTGGACGCAGCGGTGGTCGTAGTGGCGGCCGCAGTGGCGACGAGCGCAGCGCAGGCCGTGGTTCCGCGCGCAGCAGCGACAGCAGTCGCGGTGCAGCGGGTCAAGGCGGACGTGGTGCAGGTCGCAGCGGCGATGAGCGCAGCAGCGGCTGGGGCGGCCGTAGCGCCGACAAGCGCAGCTCCGGGCGCAGTGAAGGTTCACGCCGACCGGACTCCGCAGGGCGCGGGCCGGCCAAGAGCGACCGCCGCGATTCTCGTCGCGGGCGGTAAAAACGATAAAACCCATGGCAAGTAGTCTGGAAGGACACCATATATTTTCCAAATATCAAAACACCTCATCCTAGACCTAAGGATGGGGTGTTTTTTCGTCGAAGCTTATATGATAAAAACTATACAATGTCACGCGTGAATCCAATACGCATGCAGGGGTAAATGAATTTTGGTTCGTCTATATAGCAGGGATTGAGTTTGCACTAATTTACATTTCGAGTCCATATACATCAACTCTACACACGAACATCTGCGTACGAATCCCGATATTTCTCGTTATAGACCCGACCAACCGACTCCGCCAGACCACCGCGTGCCTTACCAGGATACAGCTCCAGAGTTCGATAGAGCCGCATAAACCGATCTTTGGGCATAAAGCGCGCGTAGCGGGTAATAAGACTTGGGAACAACTCAATATATTTACTTTTCCGTACAGCAGCGGCAGCTACAGCTGTCAGAATCTGAATCCCGTTGTGCAACTGCAAAATATTCACTTCGTACGTGGCGATATACCTGATCGCATCTTCACGGACCAATTCGGGCTTCAGCCGTGCGATTTCACCGATATATTCAGCGAGCAGCCGCTCGAAGCTGCGCAGCAGCAGAGGTTTGAGCTGCAGATCCATATCACTGCGCAGTACAAAGGATTGCAGCAGCGCAACCTGCTGCAGACGAATCCGGTCGTTATAGACGAGTGAACCGATTTCCCTGAGCATTTCATAGGCGAGCGCTTCATCCTGCTTGCGCGCTTCTGCGACAAGAGCCCAATTCCGGTTAATGCCTTGGCGAATCGCTTCCTCATCCTGACGCAGCATGCGTTTAAGTTCACGCTGCTGTTCAACTTGGAAGGATCGCTTTTGCATGAAGATCAATCCAGCCAGAAGCAGCAGGGAGACGCTGGCCGCCGCCATCGTTTGGTCTATGGTTTCACCAAAATAGGTAGCAACTGCACCAAGAATTACTGTGATGAACAGGTCGCGTGCGATCCGGCGTTTCACGCGGGAAGAGGCGCGTTCTTCCACTGTAGCAAGGGTGCCGCGCCCACAGGCAGTACAGTGATCCTCCCACAGGCAGGTATACTGGCCGCACCGCTTGCAGACACGCAACTTTTGAAACGCATGCGTTGTTCTTATAAAAGGTCTGATGGATACAACTTGTTTAGTGCTCATGCTCAATCACGCTCGCCATTCAGAATAGTGTAGAGGGTTCGATCGGCATCTTCCCGGGAAACGGGTTTGCGCCGATGAAGCAGGAACGCAATCACCTTTATAATGACAAAAAGAAACAATATGGCGAGGCATCCGTATGTAACCATAATCCGTTCCTTTCTAGGCATAGTTAAAATATGCGTAGTTATAATGTTTACTGATCAAGTCGTTATATTGCAGTTTGCTGGCAATAACTATATCATATTTCCATAGTTGGAACTTTCATGCCAGTTAATGACGTGAATTCGTCGATTTTTGTCAGTCATTACAAAACTGTAACTGAAGATAGGGGTGCTTTTCAGAATTTATTAGTAGACTGTTAAGATTTCCTTAAGGCTTGACGCCTATAATAAACTATTCCCATTTTAATCTCAAACGTGAAGGAGTACACCCAATGCTGCGGACAAGCAAAATACGCTGGCTCAGCGGAACTCTGGTTCTGCTGGCATTTCTAACGCTGCTGCTACCTCAGGCGTTGCTGCCACATGCTGCAGCGGCTCAGGCACAGACAAGCGGAATCGATGCGGTACTTGTAGCCGATGTAAGTAATTCAATGAATACAAGTGACCGTGACAAGATCAGCAATGAAGCCATGAAAATGTTTATTGATATGCTGCCGGTCCAGGGGGACAAGGTAGGGATTGTCGCTTACACCGATCAGGTGGAGCGGGAAAAGGCATTGCTGGAGATTCAGTCCGATGCGGACAAGAGCAGCCTGAAAGATTTTATTGATCAGCTCGGCCGAGGGCCATATACCGATATCTCTGTCGGAGTGGCTGAAGCAGTGAATGTGCTGAACCATGGGGCAGACGCATCTCACTCACCAATGATCGTGCTGCTGGCTGACGGCAACAACGATTTTAACAAAACGAAAGGTCGCACCCAGTCTCAATCCGATGCGGATCTGGCAAAAGCCGTCAAGGAAGCACAGGATCAGGGGATTCCCGTCTATACGATTGGACTGAACGCAGACGGCAAACTGAACAAGGACGCACTTGCAGATCTGGCTCAGCAGACCGGAGGCAAGTCTTTTATCACAGATACACCGGATGATCTACCCCAGATTCTGAGTGAGATTTTCGCTGATCATGCCAAACTGAATGTCGTGAAGCTGCCCTCCATTACAGGAAACGGCAGTTATCAGGAAGTTACCGTGAACGTACCGAACGACAGTGTACTTGAAGCCAACATCTCAATTATGTCTTCAAAACAAGTCCAGATTGAATTGACCGATCCTTCTGGCAAGGCCGTAGATCTCAACTCTGACGCAGCCAAGCTCTCGACTTCGAAGAGTTATTCCTTGGTGAAGCTGCTCAAGCCTCAGGAAGGTGACTGGAAACTTCGGGTAAAAGGGGCTCCGAAAGACAGCATCGATATCAACCTGTTGTTCAACTATGATCTCCAGCTCGTTGTGGACCCAATTAAGACCAAGTCCTATACGAAGGGCGACAAAGTGGATATGACCGCCAAGCTAGAGAATGGAGGACAGCCTCTACAGGATAATGATCTGTATGCCGATATGAAGGCGACATTGGTCGTAAACGATCAGGATACAGGCAAAAGCACGGAGCAGCCGCTCGAAAACACGGGCTCCGGGTTCGCCGGAACGTTCGAAGTGCCGGACAACCATAACTACGAGCTTGTTATCCGTGCAGAAGAAGACAGCTTCTACCGGGAAAGTGCTCCAATTACGATCAATGCGGGCGGAGCAGCCGGTAGCGGAACTCAGCCAACGACTCCTGCGGGCGATCAGGATAAGCCGTTTCCATGGATGCCTGTTATTTTGGGCGTGATCGCCTTGATCGTGGTAGCTGTGGGTGTATGGTTCCTGCTAGGCTGGTTGAAACGCAAAAACCGTGGATTTGTCGGACAGATGGTTGTCGAAATTCGCGATGAAAATACCGGGGACAAGTCGTACCCGCAATATAAAAAGCTGGCATCCTTCCGGGGCAGATTCCATCTGCACCAGCTGTTACAGCTGGACCCTGAATTGAAGGAAACCGAGAAGTATGTATTTACGCCCAGCAATGGGGATCGAATTATAATCCGCAACACCGCAGGCGGAACGCTGGAGAAATCCGGCCGTGCCGTTGATGCAAGCTCAGGAGTTGAACTGAAGAACGGTGACCGACTGAGCATCCCGCTGCAACAGGCGGATAAGACCATTTTAATTGAGTATCTGGTGTGAAGAATTATGGCCTAAGTGAATGTAAGCTATATAATTTGATCTAACCATTTACACAAGAACGTAGAGGACAGAAATAACCTGAAGAAGCGGAGTTAAAAGCTTTCTGGAAGAAAGCTGCTTCGTAAGCATATGCTGCGCCCTTATCCCCAGATTTTCACCTTTGTAAAATAAATCAAAAAATCAGGGGATAACAGCGATCGGAAGGTTGTTCTGTCATCGGAGTAGCAAGTGTAATTATGTTGTAGTTCCGACTGCGTTAATCTAAGGAGGACAACGAATGAAACCGATTGTTAGAGAACATATTCAGCAACTGGATGTATCGCTTGGCGGAGGTATTGTCAGTGAGAAGATCAGAGTCGATACGATTGATAACCCGATTCTGATTATCGGTCTTGGAGGAACAGGTATCGATGCGCTGTTGCGTCTTAAATACCAGATTAACCGACGTTTCAAGTTGCCACAGGACCCGGTATCCAAGAAAAAAATGGACAAACCGTCCAACGTGGAGTTTCTTGCTTTTGAAACCAACGAACAGGATCGCGCCAAAAAGTATAAAGGCATCGGACTCGATCCAATTAATGAATTCGTATTGCTGTCCAATGCCGAGATTGGTGGATTGCTTCAGAACCGCAGCGTATTGGAGCCGTATATTACGGACTGGCTGTCTCCGGAGCTGAGCATCACCGATGGCATGAACGGCGCTGCAGGGGTGCGCCAGGCTGGACGACTGCTGCTTTTCACGAAGATTAACCAGGTCGTGCAGGCGATCGACAAAAAGATCAAAACATTATCTGTAGGCACCAACAAGAAACTGATGGTGTTCCTGCTGACAGGTCTTTCCGGCGGTACGGGAAGTGGTTGCTTCCTCGATATTTCCTATATTGTGCGAGGGATTATCGAACGCGATCACGGCTCTGCCGGGATTGACCGTGTGAACACGCTTGGATATCTGTTCACCCCAGACGTGAACCTGTCCAATAAAAGCTTGAGTGAGCACACTCGTGAGTACATCCGCAAGAATGGATACGCTGCGCTCAAGGAACTGGATTATTGGATGAACGTGGATAGCCGGGGGGAGCGTTTCTCTCAGAAATACGGCAACATTCTGACGGTGAATTCACCGCTGCCACCGTTCAACTTGTGTCATCTGATTTCCGCAACCAACACGGAAGGCAAACTGCTGGAGAACGCCTATGATTACTGCATGAACGTCACCGCCGAGAACATCACTAACTTTATGGCGAGTGAGGAAAAGCAATCCGGCGAGGAGTTTGCCATCCACGATTATATTAGCAACATTCGCACGAACATTGCACAGATGAACAAAGCCTATCCGGCCAACTATGATTACAACATTATCGGTGCATCCTCAGCGGTACTACCGATTGAAGAAATGACGACTTATCTGGCTTACCGCATGTTCGACAAAATGAACACCATGTTCTCCAAAGCACCGAACCAGGAGGATACCGAGAAGTTTGCCCGCAAGCTGGGCATTGATCTCGAAAGTGTGGTCAAGTCCTTTGAAGCCCGTGTGCCGGAGCCGCTGCCAGGTTATCAGAACAGTGAGCGTCTCTCCTATGGCAATGTGGTGAAATCACAGGTCGTGAACATGGACACCGAACTGGAGCAGAACTTCCTGGCTCGTGCCCGTGAAGAATATATCAAGGCGAAGAAGCAACTGCCGGGAGAAATTGCGGGTCAGTTCACCGAACAGATCCGGCGTATGTTTTTGCATCCTGAACAGGGTCCATTCTATGTCTCCCGTCTGATCTACACGGAAAAAGGCTTCTGTGTGCTGAAGATGATTCAGTCATACATTGAAACCTTGCGTGAAAATGTCTTCCGCATTCCGCGTGACATTGAGGCCGCTCAGGAGCAGTCCGAAGAGAAGCTGGGCGATGCGAAGAGTGCGTTTGTCTCCAAAGAGAAGAAGAAGAATGCTTATATCGAAGCAAAAATTCATGAGTACTGGCTGCACGCCGATGTGGAACGCAATGATCAGATGATCGAGTTCTACGAGGACCTGTACGAATTGCTGAACCAGGAGAACAGCCGCATTTATAACGTATTTACTGAAACGCTGAACGCACTTAGCTCGATCTTCTCCAAAAACGGGGATATCCTGACACGCGGCGAAGAACAGTCCGATCACAAAGGCAACAAAACGTATTACTGGAACGTTGTAAGTGTGCCGGATATCGTCAGTGTGGTGGATGGACTGCTGGACAAGCGCGATACGGATGATTTGATCCGTGATTTCTCGCGT
The DNA here is from genome assembly GCF_010747435.1 of Paenibacillus sp. ALJ109b. Classification (NCBI taxonomy): domain Bacteria; kingdom Bacillati; phylum Bacillota; class Bacilli; order Caryophanales; family Paenibacillaceae; genus Paenibacillus; species Paenibacillus sp. ALJ109b. Next base: position 194,844 of record NZ_JAAIFP010000015.1, on the reverse strand, counting down.
GAATTGCTGGAGAACTCCAGCCAGTGGGTGAAAGAAAACGAGATCGATATCGTCAGCTCCATCTCTGATTTCTTGACCGAGAAGTTCGGAGATCTGATTACCCGCTCGATGGAGGACTTCCTGGTTATCAAATATGGACAGGACGAGTCGGTAGAGAAATTCGTGGAACGCTTCATTGCAGGCAAACTGGATGATGAGGCAGTTCCGGTGTTCAATCTGAGCAACAGCACGGGCAGTCTGCATTTCCCATCCTGGGGATTCGTATCGGTGCCGGCACAGGCCCCGGGCATTCTGAGAGGGATTCGCAATTATCAGAATAATGCGGTGGGCAAATCTCATTTTACCGTTAAGGAAAGTGAAGTGCGCAACCGGATCTTCTGGCTGAACACTCGCAACGGGGTACCATTGTTTGTGTACACACCACTCAAAGTATATGAGGAAAGTTATGAACGTACCATTTTGGACAAAGAAGGTATCGGACGCCATCTGGTGCAAACCGAAAAGAATAACTGGACCTATCTGCCGTCGCCAATTCCAGAAAAGTCATGGGGAGATGTGTACGAGAATGCCCGGGTGAAGCAGTACAATGCCCGTGTACGTACCGAATTCGAGCAGGCGCTTGGATACAACATTGTGACAGCCAAATCCATTGATGAGAATACAAGCAACCGCTATGCAATTGTGACAACGGAACCGTTTGACCTGTCTGCGAAGCTGGGTGCCTACGACATGCGCCTGACGTCCACCACCCCGAACCTGGGTGAAGTGAAGCGGGCAGTCATGGAATTGAAACGCCTGCAATCCGAAGGATTGCCACGGGTGTCGGTGAAGGACATTTTCGGAAGTATTAATGAAGATATGGCCAAAGAAAACCTGGTGCGTTCCCCGCAGCTGATCGCGCGGGTACGTGAAGAACTGGCGAAGATGAACGCCATCTCGGCCAAAGTCGCCGAGCTGGAAGGCATTCTCGCCCAGCATCAGGACGAGGAGCAGTGGTATGACCGCTTCATCGAAGCACTATACACCGATACCATCGTGAAGAAAGGCGCGCTATACGTCTATGATCGTGATCCGGAAGAAGACGCGTGGGAGCCGTTTGCGAACCTGATGAAGAGCCGCAACTTTGCCGAATATGAAGTGTTTGGCAACTTCCGTGGATTGGCAGAGAAGGATCGCAGCACATTGCTGCGCAAAGCGTCCCGCCGCGATAACGACCTGACCGCTTCCGAAGATATCACGCCACTGCTTACGAAATTGGATGATCTGGCTGCATTGTTCATGGAGTCCCGTGATCGTCTGGAATACGAGCGAGTGGAACTGGCGAACGGGGAAGATATCTATCAGTTCTACAGAACGATGTCATCGAAACTGAATGACATTCGCAGAAGGCTGAAGTAAGATGGCGGCCGGGATGGAGTTCAGCTCGAACTATGCTCTGAAACGCAATCTGGAGAAGTATGCAGCACAGTATGCAACTGAGCAGGAGCGTCAAGGCAGCCTGGGTGATGGTCGCAGCAGCATCCATTACCCTGCGTTGTTCCTGTTTGTGGGTGACCAGGTCGCTCCGGCAGTGTCTGCTGTCCAGGAAATCAACCGGCTGAAGTGGGATAACGGAGAAGGTGTAGTCTATGTACAGATTGGAACGGAAAATCAGGAGCATGCCCAACATCGTGACCATGACCCCGCGCAAACGAAGCATGACCATTACAGTGCGGGTGCTCATTCAGGATATGCGCGTGTTAACGGCTTAAGTGATGCAAGGAATGGCAGCACTTCGGATGATGGTCAGGTGACACGTCACGTGCTTCCCTTGTCCACCATACAGACAGATCGACCTTCCAAAACGCTTCGCAAGGATGTTCATCGCAGTTTTCACGATTCAGATCAGGCACTCTTTGGTCTGAATCGTACTTTGCGGCGGGTGAGTAATCGTATTGCCGAATATGGACGCCTATATTCATCGTTCGATCGAATCTACGTGACCGTTGTGACCAGAGCAGATGATCCATTGAATGTATTGTTGCCGGAGCTTACCAAGCTAACTGAGACGATACTGGCTCAATCCTTCAAGTCGGTACAGACCGATTTGCATGTGCTGGTCAGCGAGATGGAGCAGGTCGATTCCTTTGGATATGCAAGCGCGGCGGGACTCGCTTTTCTGCGGGAACTGGATTACATGCAGGGGCTGGACTATACGTTCAATGGCAATCTGCTGGTTACGGAGGACGGTATCTCCATTCCGGTTGTACATCCCGCTTCTCCACTATTCGATCTCGTATATATTTTGTCAGACAAAAACGAGCGGGGAACTGGCGTACCTGGCGGGTGGATCGAAAATGCCGAGATCATCTGCCGAATCTGCCTGCTCAAGAACCGGAAGCAGGATGGAGATAACTCTGGTTCAGTGACAAGCACAGGGGCCAACACGTATAACAATACATCGTTCAAAAATAACATTCGTACGACCTCGGATCAGCATGGTTATGCCAGTGCAGGTTTTGCCGAGATTAGACGGCCGAACAAACCTATTGCACTCGCGGTGTTGTATCATCTGTATCGTTATTTGCTTGAGCGGATGCAGCAAGAACCTGAGTGGAGCATCAAGGACAAGCTTGCCTTTTTTGGACTGGATGGGGCTTCGGTAGAGCGCAAAGTGGAAGGGATTCTTCCCGATGAGGATCTGGTGAGCGGCATGAGCGGCATAATGACGCATAACGTCAGCTTCTCCGATCTGAAGCCGCTCTCGCTGCGTGAAGCGGAGAGAGCACTGTTTGGGCAAGGCGCAGAGGCGTACTTCCGTGATAACGTGGTCCGTCTTGCCGAGGAACGAGTACGTCAGCGCAGCACAGAAGACTCCCTTCGTCGCAAAGCTGAGCAATCACGTACGGAGCATCCTGAGGTTGGCTATTTTCAGTGGGCCGCCTGGAGTGACAATGGGTTCGGCAGCGTGCGTGAGGCTTTGCTTGGACTGATTCGTGATAAATCGGTGCAGCTTGAATCTGCACGTGCCTTGCTTGAGCAGCGTCAGCAGGAGCGGGTAGAGGATCAATCGTTCAAACGGGCCTTGTTCCGTGATAAACAGAACGTGCGCAACCTGATCGATTGTTTGCTGGAACGCGTGTATGTGCCGAAAGTTGAATTGCTGCGTTTGGAGAATGAATTGCAGCTGCTTCGTGTCTACGACACAGAGATGGAACAACTGCATACGTTCAGCCGCAGCGTAACGGAAACACTGGCAACGCTGGAGCGTGTTTTGCGTGAGACAGCGGTAGAGAGCATAGCGTCTGCAGATGAATATATCGGTCAGAACGTAATGGAGTACTATGGCAAAGTGACGGAAGTGTTAATCGCAGATTTGGAAGCGAAGCGTGGACGGGATGTCTGGTTCGAGGACCGCTATATGGGGGACATGAACCGGCTTGCCACAGAAGGAAACGAGCGACTCCTGCAACGCCTGATGGAGGTATGTCATGTGATGCTGCTTACAGCAGAACCGCTCCGGGTACCTTTCGAAGAAGAATTGCTGTTACGGGCGAATGTTACCATTACGTATGGCGACAAAAATGTACTGACCCGTGATGATCTGTTCCGCCGATTGTATCGCACACTGGAGGAACAGGCAGTCGTTCGGGTAAGAGTATTCGACTATACGCAGGAACATCGTTATGAAGAAAAATATTTCTTTGGTGATCATCATAGTGCCTTCATGGACTATGCGGCGCATGCCGAAGAAACGTCACGGATCTATAAGCTGGGTGTGGTATACGAAGAACGGAGCAGTGGTGTGGAGAAGCTGAATTTGATGGGGGGCTTCCATCTGGAAGACCTGATGGTGTATCGCAATGGTCGGGTGTATTACGATTCGTATACGGAGAATGGTTATGAGCTCCATCCCTCCGATCTGGCCGAGAAGCTGTCACCCATGCGTTAAAACATAAGGCTGTATCTTATATGGACGGAAGGGAGGTACAGATGGACGACGGAACCAGGGGCCTGAAGCCGGGCAAAGTGCATCTTATTGGCTCGCTGTATCCGGGAGTGGCTTGACGTCGTCGATCTGTTTTCCGTTCATGAACATGAAATTTCTTGTTTTTCTTCATCCGGTTTCGTATTAATTCAGCCGTTCATCGGCTGGTTTGGAAAGGATGCATGCAAACATGCAGCGAAAAATTAATCTTCTCCTGGTCCTGTTCAGCCTAATTGGCGGAGCTGTGGGCTTTGCGGCTGGAGAAATCATGCTGCGTCAATGGCTCGGGGAAATGCCCCGTCTATTGCTGATGGGACTATACTTTGGCGTGTTGGCGCTTAGCGTCGGATTATTCTGTTTACTCGCAGAGATGATCTCGCCAAAGCTGAACGGAGCTTCCTGGAAGCTGCGATATCTGGGACTATCTTGGAAACTGCTTGTTCCAGCAACGCTGGCGCTGTTGTTTGTCGTCGGACTTGCCCTGCAATTGCTGTATCAGATTAACCCAGGCGGTGTGAAGCAAGTCAAGGATATCGTGCTGATGATCGATAACTCAGGCAGTATGAGTGAGACAGACCCGGATAACGGTCGCTTTGAAGCGGCCAAAACACTGATCAGCCAAATGGAAAGCGATAAACAGGTGGCTGTGATTACCTTTGATGATCAACCCGAGCTGCTCCAGTCGTTCACCCCGTTGGACAGCGAAGCTGCTAAAAAAGAGGTGTACAGCAAAATAGACAGCATCGTGACGACCTCGGGCGGGACTAATTTCGATGCAGTACTGCGGGAAGCGATGGAGCAGATTAAGGGCAAACAGGACCCGAAACGCGGAACGGTAGCAATCCTGTTATCCGATGGATTCAGTGATGCAGACACATCCAGCATTTTGTCTGAGTATGCGAATGAACAGATTGCCGTCAATACGGTAGGTCTGAGTCTGGTGGACCCTTCCGGAACCGACTTGCTTCGTCATATCGCACAGCAAACGGGCGGTATGTACTATGATGTGCCGGATTCCGGGGGACTTAATCTGGCATTCCAGCAAATTTACGATACGATTGATGAACGAACGCTGGTGACCGAACGTACAGGCATGATGGAGCACAGTACGTATCTGGCTATTTTCCGAGTGGTTGCCTTACTGTTGATTGGTGTCGCACTGGGCGTGTCGCTAGGACTTGTATTCGATAATCGTCATCTCGCACTCAGTTTCGGAATTGGGGGTGCCGTGTCTGGTTTATTGGCAGGACTTCTGCTCGAATGGGGCCTGGACGGATCAACGGTTGGCGATACATTTGTAAGATTCGGAGCGATGCTCATCTTATCTGGTGTGTTAACCCTGTTCAGCTGGATCATTCCGATCAAGGAAAATACACCGCGGAAGACGCGTGGACGCCGCGATGCTGGCGGAGGAACCAATTCGGTGGAAGGATTCGGTCAGCGGGCAAGAGATTCGCGCAGCAAAGGATTTTAACGTCTGGAGGTAGGCGATAGATGCGTTTTACGGATGCAGACCCTTCAGCGCCCCTGATTCGCAGACTGACACTTGCAGTGGATGAGAGCCAGTGTACACTTCGCTGGCTCTGGCCAGAGAGCGTGGAAGCTGTATATGTTGAACGGCTGGAGCTCGATATGATGGGTGATGATCGTACCGGGGAGCAGGCTGCACAGGGCAAGCTGAAGTTATACACAAAAGAAGAATATAAGGCGAGCAATGGATATATGGATCGAATCACGGGTTTTGGTGCAATTCGTTACACGGTGCATGTGTGTCAGATGGAGGAGGACGGGCCAGTTCTGGTGCGTCAGCGTGATGGAGACAACACGGTAGTTGCCAGTGCAGGCAAGGCGGATATTCGCTTTTCGATCCGGTACAAGAGCGGTTTTTTTCAGAAACGAAAAAGTGTACTGATGACCGTTACAACGGAAGCACCTGTTCCGAAGGAAGCACTCTGTTATGTCCGCAAGCAAGGCGGGGTTCCGTTAAATAAGGAAGATGGCACGGTGTACCCTTTTGTGAGTGATTTTGCTCCCGGGAGAAATGAAATGCCACCCGTGGAGGTAGCCAAGGACGATTACGTGAGGTTGTTCTTCACGGACGGACCAAAGTATGGAGCCGCCTATAGGCTTATATCAGACTAGATAGTTAGGCTTTTTGTCTAACTGATCAGGGGAGGGGAGCGGCTATGAGCTTTTTTAGTCGATTTTTGAAGAGACAGCAGCCGGAAGAGCGGCCGTTGTTTTACGATATCGTATGTCCGTATTGCTTCAGCAAGTTTTCACCGGAGGAGGTTGTGTTCCGGGCTGCGCATCATCGCGACGACGATGAGGACTACGCACTTGGGGAAGATGCGAAGCTCAATCGATATCGCGAACGGTTTGGACTGGATACGGTGTTTGATATGGAGGCTGTGCTGGCTCCGCATGATGTACCTGAGGAACATCGCATTTATTCGGACAATATTGTGATGGGCCTGAACGATCGTTATGGTGTGGTTACACGGCGTCGGCTGTGTCCACAGTGCCATAACGAGCTGCCTGTCACAGCAGGCAAAGCACCAAGCAATATCATTTCCATTATCGGTGCATCCCAGGTGGGTAAATCCGTCTACATGACTTCATTGATTCATACATTGCAGCATTACACAGCCGATCATTTTGATGCGGCCTGCATGCCGCTGAATGCGGAGATTAGCCGCCGGTTTCGAGCCGATTATGAAGAACCGCTATTCGAGCGGGGCGATTTGCTGGATTCAACGCAGAAGGAGAAACTGCAGGAGCCGTTTATTTTCCAATTTGTATTCAAGGATGAAGATAAAGCCCCGCTGACACTGGTGTTCTTTGACGTCGCTGGTGAAGGTATGGTGGAGCAGGACTATCTGGGACTTCACGGGCAGCATATCAAGAACTCGGCAGGTATTTTGTTCATGGTGGACCCGCTTCAGATTCGTTCTATCCGGGACAAAATCCGCATCAACCTTGGCAACGAGCCAGGCGAGTGGACGCCAAGATACGATGAGCCGCGTGATGTGGTGTTAACGATGTTCGGTGACTTTATCGCGTACCAGGACAAAGCCAAGACGAATATTCCGACAGCCGTTGTACTCACCAAAAGTGACATGCTGCACTCCCTCAAGGACGAAGAGGGCGATTATATCAAATCCAACAGTAATGTTTTCCGCAACATGGTGCACCGCGATTGGTTTGACTTAACTGAGTTCGAAAATATCGACGGGGAGATCCGGCGTTTTATCGAGAAGGTGGACCGTCCGTTCAAGGGCACGATGGATGTGTACTTCAAGGATACAGCCTATTTCGCAGTATCTGCGCTGGGCAGCAATCCGGTGGATATGAAATTGCAGGGTGTGGTTAGCCCGATTCGCGTGGATGAACCCTTCCTCTGGCTGTTGTACAAGCTGAAGTACATTGAGGGGAGAGTGGGATGATGCGTTCTTCCGTAACCCCGCCAATTGAACAACAGCTGTATACTCGAGAGCGGCGCGGGGTGTTCCGCACAACGGAGGGGTTCGATACGGTTGCCGCATCGCCGGGACTGGACCCTTCTTTTATCAAAAAAGTGCTTCATCCCTACTGCGTCTATGACGCTCCAGCGGAGCTGACTGGGCGGAGTGAGAAGGATGAGACGAAATTCCCGCCGTCCATTCATCTGCTGCATCTGGAGAGCGGTGAGACGATTCTTGGGCAAAATGTGTACCAGTCCGCTGATTTTACCGGGCTGCGCAGCGCCTTTTTCGCTCATAACTATGTCTTGTCTCCTGAACGCTCGGAAGAGCAGATGAAGCAAGGCGGCTGGCTGGATGCTGTGTTCGCCACGTCCTATGACATCGAACAAGGCACAGTGCTGCCTGCGCTTACTGAATTGCCACGTGCAGCTGGTGTTGGACAAAGCTCCCCAAGCCAGATTCTTAGTGCTCTGAAAATGGACGAGGTGGTATTCAAGCGTCTGCTCTACGCCGTCATGCAAGCTGTAGCGACACGTCGGAAGGTATATATAGCGCTGGATGTGCCCGCTGAGGAAGTTACTGCCGGAGCCAAGGGACTGCTGCGTTTGTTATATACGGCTTTACCATACGCATTCCGGCGGCAGTTGGGATTCATGACGTTTGCGAAGGAGCCGCAGGCGAAGAAAGGCATCCACCTCCAGTTTGTGGAGCGGGGCACGCTGCGTCCGAAAGATCGGAATACGGAGAAGGATTTCACCTTTGATCTGGTATCGGGCAGAGTTACCCATGCAGATGCATCTGTGGCGAAGCTTCCATATGCGGAATTCGCTTGGTCATTGCTGCACGAACCTGCGGCAGCCGATTCATTTTATACTTTTGCGGATGAGATGCTAACTGGAATGGAACCTGGACGGGAGCTCTCCATTGAAGCATACGGGGAACTTTCTATGTTCTATCGTCTGGAGCAGGGGATGGAAGAGTTGTACCTGGATAACAAAAGCGATGTCCTAAGTGGATTGCTCACCTACTTGAAGCCTGAAGGCGGAGCGCAGCAACGTTCTCGTTTGAATGAGTTGTTCCTGACGTTGCTTAGTCGTGAGCTGGACAGCGTCAAACGGGAGAATGTACCTGAGGAATCAGTTGCAGCACGCATCGGGGAGTATTTTCGGGTCGCTGCGCCAGTCGTACAGTCCCGAATTGTGGATTATTTCATCTATGGCATTAATAACGCCCGTTCGCAGAAACGTATGCGTGCAGTGCAGGAACTGTACGGCTTGCTGGATCGGGACAGCCTGTTAAGCCGTGCTTTCTTCGACAAAGTGCTCGCGAACGAATCACTGACCAAACTGTTGTTTGAGCCCTATCTGGATAATCAGTTGAAACGCACGGAATCAGCTGCGGATGTTGTGGAAGTGATCCAGAGATGGATTACATCTCACCCGTCTGCCATTCACAATAGTTTCTTGCTGGAACGGACTTCAACCGAGCTGCGTGAACGTTTGTGTTCTGCACCCAACCCTGTTCAGTCTGCCAATGAGGCACTTAAGCGGGTTAGTGTATTGGATCGTGTACCAGTTGCAGGCTCCCTAGACACGGGTATTACCGCCCGGATTGGACAGTCTGGAGCTTCAGTTCGCGCTAACCAGAAAGGTGGACCTGGGCCCGCTGTCCAACCACCAGCGTATCAGGAGGATTTAACCCGGCTCGCAGATAAGCTGGCTTACGTTATTAACTTGTTTATGATCCAGGATCTCGATCTGGAGCGGGTTAACCGTGAACAGCTGTTAAGCATTGATATTTTGTTGCACGGAAACGAGGTTCGGGACTGGGCTGCTCGCCAGGGCTCAGATGTATCTGCGCGTACAAACATGATGCTGGCAGCGAGAGCATGGCTTAGCGGTGAAGGGCGTGAGGAAGAGGAACTGGAATCCCTCTCTTTGGCCGAACGTAATGAGCTCCAGCGCTGGACGCGTCGCTGGCTTGCCGGAGAGCTTCGCGAGCGCCCGGATACGGCTTCATTTGAAGCACTGCCACTGGCTTTCTATCGCGGTGGTAGCGGCAGCAACAGACTCGATTATCCAGGCCTGATTGAATTTATCTACAGTAGTTCAGGACGCACAGAAGTGTTGTATCAATTTATGGAGTGGTCGGGGAATCAACGTTTGTTTATTCGCGGCTCCAACGCACATAAGGGATACTCGGATGCAATCGTGGCTTATTTCAAGTCCCATGATCGCGAAGCTTTCAAGTCAAAGTCAGCTTTCAAACCCTATTATGCCAGAGCAAGCAAGACGATGAAGCCGGCCTACGACCGCGCCAAAACAGAGTTGGCTTCCCCGCTGGTGCGCATGCTGACAGGTAAAAGGAAGAACCTTTTTCTAGGATCGGTCATTGTCATCCTGATTCTTGGTATAGCTGGAGGCACGTACGCTTTGATGAGCGATAAGGCGGGGACACCTGCGGCATCACCTCCACCGACACAGGAGCCCGTTGTTCCCGCTGAACCGGTGGTGGAGCTCGCTGAACAGATCGCCTACCTCGTTCCTGCATCCGAAGCGGACGACGGTACACAGACGCCTGCCCAGTTGGTGATCCGTTACAGAGACGAAACGGACAGCAATGCTTTGCAAACGGACACTCTCCAATGGAACTTGAAAGATAGTACTACACAGAAGCTCAATGCTGAGGGTGAATGGGAGAGTTTCAACCGAAATGAGGAGCCGGATGGCGAAGGTACAGCTGGTGACAGCTCAGAGGGTACGTCTGAAGGAAGCTCAGCAGGTTCTGATAATGTGGACGATACTCAGCAGAGCGGAGAAGCCGAGCAGGGGGCAGATTCAGCCTCAACGGAGGACAACACTTCAGACCCAGCAGCAGGGAGCACGACGGATGCAGGTACTGGCACAGCCTCTGACACTACGGATGAAGGCACAGGACAGGGAGATGCAGACGGCACGGCTTCAGATCCATCTCAGTCTACGAGAGCAGATTCATCTTCAGTGGAAAACCTGACTGTTGCAGAAGCAGATCGTCTGTATCCTTATGGGCACCAAGTGGAGCTTTCGGCCGATTTTGATCTGAAGGACATCGTGAGTGTTCAGAGTGGAACGACTGTGATCAACCTAGTCCCGGAACCGAAGCTCTAAGCGGCATTAATTGAATGTGTTATTCATGTGAATACAGCCACCTCGAAGAATTTCGTAGGGGCTGTATTTTTGTTTTTGTTCAAGCGATGGAGGATGACATATACAAAAATGAATCAATACAGGCCTGTTTTTCACAATTCGGACACATTATTAAAATGCTGGGCAAGGATAAACATACGCAAAGCGATGAAATGCACGTACACGATGAGAAAAGCTCTCACATAAAGTGCGGACAATCTGACCGATTTCTAGTAAAACATTTCAAAAACAGCTCTTAACCGTCATGGAATTTGGTATTTACTGTTGACAAATGATAATGATTATCAGTATCTTTAGAGTATAAGATCTTGTTGCGCCGGAAATAAGCTGAACTATAATTTCGTTTTCGTTGTCATAGCCGGAATACATAACCGGGATAAATGAGAGAGGGATGATCGCATGTTTCGTCTGGAGACGTCCAAGTTGGATATCGCTTATGAGGAAAGACTGATTGTTGAAGATCTGAATATTCAAATTCCTCAAGGGAAAATTACAGCACTTGTTGGAGCCAATGGTTCAGGAAAGTCTACCATCCTGAAAACAATGGCACGGATCATGAATCCAAAAGCAGGTAGTGTATTGCTCGACGGGAAGTCCATCCATAAGCAGTCTACGCGTGAAGTAGCCAAGCAGCTTGCGATTTTGCCACAAAATCCAACAGCTCCTGAAGGACTTACTGTAACCGAACTTGTGTCCTACGGACGGTTCCCTTATCAAAAAGGTTTTGGTTCGATGCGTGCTGAAGACAAACGCATGATTGAATGGGCTATCGAAGTGACAGGCATGACGGAGTTCCATGATCGTCCAATCGATCAACTGTCCGGTGGACAGCGTCAACGTGCCTGGATTGCCATGGCTCTTGCACAAGAGACAGACATTCTGTTCCTGGACGAGCCAACAACGTTCCTGGATATGGCTCACCAACTTGAAGTACTGCAATTGCTGGAGCAACTGAATGCCACAGCAAACCGTACAATCGTTATGGTTGTGCATGACCTGAACCATGCTTCCCGTTATGCGCATCACATGATTGGTATTAAGAAAGGTAAAGCCATCGCTACAGGTTCACCTGTAGAGGTTATGAACTCCGATGTGCTGCGCGAAGTATTTAACATTGAAGCTGATATCGTGATTGATCCACGTTCCGGTGTACCGCTCTGCTTGCCTTACGCCCTTGCGGGTGAACGTCAGCAATCAGCACCTCCAGAACAAGTGGTCATGAACAGTGCAATGGTTCATGCTGGAGGACGGACAGAGCAACGTGTTCGTCACGCGACAGGAAGTTAATGAAACGGACCATATGTGGTCCTAAACTATAGAATGAAGCCGCTGTGCGTTATGCACGCGGCTCATTCGCATTCTAGGAGGTCTACAGGAATGGGAGAAATCAACTACACCTGGTTACAGCAATATGGACGAATAACAACCGGGACGATCGATGAACCGGTCTTTGGCATGCCTTTGTCAGAATTAAGACATCCGGAGCAAGCCAAACTTATGCTTGATGCTTATAATGAGCATCTTCAGGCCGATTCTCTTCGCTCTGCGGCTGTTTATTTCATGCATTCGGTTCGTGGTCTGATGATTGGGGTTCACTACATGACGGCGTTATGTGACACCTATCTGGATCTGTCTCTGAAGAACATAGATATGCAGCTGGAGGTAAAGGATGACCGTCCGGTGATTGGTTTTCAACTGAACAATGCAATCGAGCAATCACATCCGAATCTGATGGAAGGATCTCAAGTCGTTCCATCCTCTTGGCGTAATGATGTATTAACCGCATATTACGGTGAACAGCTGCGTCCACTGATTGAAGGTGTGGCTGTTGCTGGAGGAGCAAATCCAGGTCAGATGTGGGCACAACTCGCATCCATGCTGAGATGGTTCAAAACGACAGCGTTACAGATGAACATCACGGAGACGGAACGTGAAACGGTTATACAAGGGTATGAGCATGTAATCGCGATGTCTCCAGAGATTCTGGGGTTGAAGAAGAACCTGCTAACCTTCAAACCGGTGGAGATTGATAATCCGCATCAACCTGGAGAAACCATGCTGATGAAACCAGTCTGCTGCTTGCACCATCAAGTGTATGGCGGTCAGAACTATTGCTACAGTTGTCCCAAACTGACGAAGGCAGAGCGGCAAGAGCGTTATGATGCTATTATGGCGGCGAAGTCAGGCTAAAAGGGAATATGTCCATGTCGACGGACGAAGGTTTTTACGATATGAACTTGAGCAGGGTTTAATCACAGATTTGGTAATTGATCGCCTCAGGTCTATAATATAGAGACAGGCTGTGTGCCGCATGGTCATTCGGTACAGTACATACAGCAGCCCAAACTTACATCATACTCATGGGAGGAATCAGTCATGTCCGTATATTCGTTTCAGGCGGTAACGACCGCAAATCAGGAAGTTCCACTCGATCTGTATCAAGGCAAAGTGTTGGTGATCGCCAATACAGCCAGCAAGTGTGGACTGACTCCACAATACGGTGAATTGCAGAAGCTCTATGACCGCTATCGTGATCAAGGTTTGGTTGTACTGGGTTTCCCTTGTAACCAGTTTGGCGGCCAGGAGCCGGGTACCAGCGAGGAAGCGGAATCGTTCTGCCAAATCAACTACGGCGTTAATTTCCCGGTGTTTGCCAAAGTCGACGTGAATGGTGAGGATGCTCATCCTTTGTTCAAGTATTTGCGTGAGCAGCAACCTGGTGTTGGTGAAGACGACAGCATCCAATGGAATTTCACCAAGTTCCTCGTGAATCGTGAAGGTGAAGTTGTAGGGCGTGTTGAACCAAAAGAATCCCCTGAAGCCATGACTGCAGAGATCGAAAAGCTGCTTGGCGTATAAAATGAATGATAAAGCCTGTTTCCAGTATTGGAGGACAGGCTTTTTTTGATCCAATTTTCCAGCGCATTCCTCTTCGTATACGGCCTTCATCCGTAGTTACGGCGCTTATTGGGAGCATAAATCAGCCACTAGCGGGGAAAACTGAAGTTATTAAAGATGAGTCGATAACTCGCTTGCTCGTAAAGAAAACCCCTTCGACCAAAATTTATTTTGATTAACCTCTTGCAATGTGAAAAATATCACATTATAATGAGTGTATAAAGTGAAATAAATCACATAACACCATTCTCATAGTAGTGAATTTTTTCACAACTACAATGACGTTAAATTCAATATCTTATTTATATATTTCGAGGAGGAACTTTTTATGAAAATCGCAGTTATCGGATGTACACACGCAGGAACCGCAGCTATCGTTAACACCGCCAAGTTGTACCCGGATGCTACCATCACGGTGTATGAGCGCAATGACAATATCTCCTTCTTATCATGCGGCATTGCGCTATATGTGGGGGGCGTGGTTAAAGATCCTGACGGACTGTTCTACTCTTCGCCAGATCAACTGGCCGAGCTAGGCGTCGTTACCAAAATGCTGCATGAAGTAACTGCAGTGGATACGGCGGGCCATACACTTCAGGCTAAAAACCTGAAAACCGGGGAAGAATTTGAAGATACCTTTGACAAGTTGATTGTAACCACAGGTTCATGGCCTGTCGTACCGAAGCTGGAAGGCATCGAGATGGATAACATTTTACTTTGCAAAAACTACAACCATTCCAACACGATTATTGAGAAAGCTAAACATGCCAAACGTATTACCGTGGTAGGAGCAGGTTATATCGGCATTGAACTGGTGGAGGCTTTCCAAATGAACGGCAAGGAAGTTACACTGATTGATAGCGTGGATCGGATTTTGAATAAATATCTCGACCCCGAGTTCACGGATGCCATTGAAGAAACGTTAACTGGACACGGCATCAAGCTGGCACTGGGCCAAACTGTACAGAAATTTACCGGAGAGAATGGCAAAGTGAACAAGGTCATTACATCCAAAGGAGAGTTCGATACAGACCTCGTTATTCTGTGCATTGGTTTCCGTCCAAATACCGAGCTGCTCAAAGGCCAAGTGGATATGCTGCCAAACGGCGCAATCATCGTGGATAAATATATGCAAACCAGTCAAAAAGACGTCTTCGCTGCTGGAGACAGCTGTGCAATTCATTACAACCCAACCGGCAAGGCAGCGTACATTCCACTGGCAACCAATGCAGTGCGGATGGGAACACTCGTAGCACGGAACTTGGTTCGTCCTACGACACGATATATGGGTACACAAGGCACATCAGGAATTAAAATTTATGAGCAAAATATTGCAGGTACAGGTCTGACGGAAGCATCTGCTGCGGATGAGGGTCTGGTGGTTGAAGCTGTAACGCTTGAAGATGCTTACCGTCCAGAGTTCATGCCAACGGCAGAGAAGCTGCTGCTCAAAGTAATCTATGAACAGGCTACGCGCCGCATTGTTGGTGCGCAGGTCATGTCACAAGCTGATCTGACACAGTCGATTAATACGATCTCTGTCTGCATCCAGAACAACATGACGGTAGATGAGCTGGCCTTCATCGACTTCTTCTTCCAACCACACTACAACAAACCGTGGAACTTCCTGAACTCGGCTGGTCTTCAGGCGTTGCCTCCAGTAGAAGTAAAAACACCAGCGATGGTATAACCATAATATCTGAGAACTGCCGCATTCATTATGCGGCAGTTCTTTTTTTTATTTTTCTGCACATCAAGCAACATACAACGGAAATATTAAAATGTAGTTTTCAGACTTTGTGATAAAAGTAACAAACCTCTTGAAACCTTCGCGATACAATGAACATATCAACAAAACAGGTTGAATTATGATGTTCATGAACTGTGAAGGAGAGGATCGTTATGGCAGCAAAAACACCTCTTGAGGTTGCACAATATACGGCGTATACGGGGATGAAGAAAGCTCAAAATCCGGTGTCCTCCGTATTGATACTCAGTTTTCTGGCAGGTGCTTTTATTGCGCTTGGATTTCTGCTGGATATTCGGGTCATTGCTTCTGCTCCGGCCGAGTGGGGCAGCTTGGTTAATCTGATTGGTGCAGCAGTGTTCCCGGTAGGTTTAATATTGGTGCTGATTGGCGGTGGGGAACTGCTGACAGGCAATATGATGGCCGTCCCACTTGCGACGATTGCACGTAAACTGTCCACGGGCAACATGTTGAAGAATCTCACCTTAGTGACGATAGGTAATTTCCTTGGAGCGCTCTTTGTGGCCTATGCATTTGGGCATGTGCTCGGTCTGACGGCAGAAGGTGCCTATTTGACCAAAGTAGTGGATATGGCTGGACACAAGCTGGACGACAGCTTCCTTCAGGCTTTTATATCCGGGATCGGGTGTAACTGGCTGGTAGCTCTCGCAGTATGGCTGTCCTACGCATCGGATACGATGAGTGGAAAAGTACTGGGCATTTGGTTCCCAACGATGGCCTTTGTAGCTATTGGATTCCAGCACGTTGTCGCCAACATGTTCCTGATTCCTGCGGCGATCTTCGAAGGGCATTATTCGTGGGGGCAATACATCATGAATTTCATTCCGGTATGGCTTGGCAACCTGACGGGAGGGGCGCTGTTTGTGGCGGTTGCTTACTGGATGGTGTACCTGCGCAAGCATGAGCCGGAAGTGAAGCCTGAGGTGGCAATGGCGGTGGCCCAGCCTGTGGAGACAGAAGCCAGACCGATGTGGAGCAAGCAGGCGTAGCAGCATTTTTCCGAGTAATAGAGTAGCGTTGTAACCGTGGTACAAGTGCGAAAACGAGTGAAAAGACAAGTCAAAGTAAACAGGAGAGGCGATTCTGATCTCGTTCAAGTCATGGCTCTCTGCTGTGATGGGCGGAAGAGGAATCGCCTTTTTTAATGTAAAAATATGCACGCAAAATAAATTCGCCATGACAAGGTTCGGGGGAACGAAACCTGTTCATGGCGAATTTCGGGAGTGGTCCATGATATGGCATGAGGAGGAAGTGGGGAAACACTAGCCTAATGCCTTATTTTTAATTTACCCTTGAATTTCGAGAATGAATCAAAGGGGAAAAGATTTTTTTAAAAAAAATTCGGAGCGGTTGTGGCAGTAAAAAAAGACTGTTCTCTTTACGCGATTACCATGAAGAAGATATGATATGAGGATAGCTTTGAAGGGGGAGGAACTTGTATATGATCGATCAGGAGAATGGCGTATTCCCGGCAGTTTGCCCGCTCGATTGTCCGGATACTTGCGGCCTGCTGCTTCATAAGGAGAACGGTAAGATCGTGAAGGTAGCGGGCAATCCGGACCATCCGATTACAAAAGGTGCCATCTGTAACAAGGTTCGAAATATGACGGAGCGAGTGTATCACCCCGAGCGGCTGCAATATCCGATGCGACGCATCGGAGCCAAGGGCGATGGCCAGTTCGAGCGAATCAGTTGGGACGAAGCCATCGGCGAGATTACGGCGAGATTCAGTTCGCTGGCAGCTACCTACGGACCGGAGAGCATCCTGCCCTACAGCTTCTATGGAAACATGGGCATTCTTGGTGTGGACGGCATGGATCGTCGATTTTTCAATGCGCTAGGTGCGAGCATGCTCGAACAGACCATCTGTAATGCAGCAGGAAATACTGGCTGGAAATATACGATGGGTGCGAACCGGGGAACCTTGCCCGAGGATACAGAGCACGCGGATGTCATTCTGGTGTGGGGAGGCAACATCGTCAGCACCAATATGCATCAGGTTGTTCTGGCTGAGAAAGCCCGCAAAAAGGGTGCCCAAATCGTCGTTATTGATGTCCATCGCAATCGGACCGCCCAATGGGGAGACTGGTTCATCCCACTTTACCCGGGTACAGACAGTGCATTGGCACTCGGATTAATGCATGTATTGTTTGAGCAGGGACTGACAGATGAGGCTTTTATGCAAAAATATACCGTCGGCCATGAGGCACTTCGTGATCATGTCCGCAGCTACACCCCTGAGCGCGTTGCACGTATTACAGGTGTGCCGGAGGCGGACATCGTGAAGCTGGCTGAGCTGTATGGTAACGCACAGGCAGCCCATATTCATATCGGCAATGGCCTCCAGCATCACGACAACGGTGGCATGAATGTACGCAGCGTAGCCTGTCTGCCTGCCATCACTGGCCAGTGGCTGAAGCGCGGCGGGGGTGCTATTCGTACCAACAGCTACGCGAGCACGAATAGCGATGCGCTCGAGCGTCCGGAGCTGCGGCAGAACCCGGAGCCGCGCGTGGTGAACATGAACCGGATTGGCGAAGCACTGCTGGAAGCGGAGCAGCCGATCCGGGCGTTGATGGTCTACTGCAGCAATCCACTGGTGGTGGCACCAGATACCGAGCGGGTGGAGCGAGGTTTTGCACGGGAGGATCTGTTTACGGTAGTCCATGACCTATTCATGACGGATACGGCGAAATACGCGGATATTGTGCTGCCTGCGACGTCTTCATTTGAAACGACGGATCTGTATACGTCCTACTGGCATCAATATGTTCATTTGCAAGAGCCAGTCATTGTGCCTTTGGGTGAGAGTAAAAGCAATGTTGAATTGTTTTCTTTGCTCGGACAGGCGATGGGGTATGACCCGGAGATTTTCGGGGAGACACCGGAACAGATGATCGAGGAAGCACTTCAGGGTACGGGCAATCCCTACATGAACGGAGTAACCTTGGAGGGGCTGAAGCAGCATCATTTCGTCAAGCTGGATATGTCTGCACATGCCTCCTATTTGGATCAGTTGCCCACGCCTTCGGGGAAAATTGAGCTGTATTCGGAAACGATGGCACAGAAGGGATTGCCGCCGTTACCTACGTATAGTGCTCTCGTTGAGGGGTATGACGGAGAAAACCCAGCTGGACCAGCGGATGTGTACCCGCTGATGTTTCTGTCGCCGCCAAATCATAATTTCCTGAATTCCAGCTTTGCCAATTCGGCCAAACATCAACGTCTGGAGAAGATGCCATTATTGCAAATGCACCCGGAGGACGCCGCCCGCAGACAGGTGGAAGACGGGGATGCTGTGGTCGTATGGAACGACCGTGGCCGGATCGAACTAACCGCCAAGGTGAGTGAATCCATGCTGCCAGGAACGGTGATCAGTCAAGGCTTATGGTGGGATGGCAATGGCAAAAAACAGCGGGCGAACTCGCTCACGTCCAATCGTCTTTCCGACATGGGGAACGGGGCAACATTCTTCTCGGCCACTGTCGAAGTGAAGCGTCAATGAATGTGCTTGCAGATCGGATCTTTTCAGGTAAGATGAACAATGGATAGATCGTAAGCAGAATGATAAAGAGAGCCAGATTCGGAATTCAAATTTCTAAATTCTAAATTCTAAATTCTAAATTCTAAATTCTAAATTCTAAATTCAAGTGGCCTTCGCTCTGGCTAATTATGCCGTCAGGGCAAGGGTCTATTTTTTATGGAAAAATGCTTTTTGAAGGTACTTAAGGAGAATAAACAAGATGATGAGATGGCTGGATACGTATCCAAAAGAAGTGAAAATATTTTTGCTGGCAAGTTTGGTCAATGCGACAGGTAGTGCCTTGATGTGGCCGCTGACCACGATGTATGTATTTGACGAGCTTGGACGCACGATGGCGAACGCGGGGTTTGTTATTCTGATCCAGTCGCTGGGCGGCATCTTCGGGCAATTGCTCGGCGGTGCATTGTACCACAGGGTGGGTGTCAAGAAGCTGATCATCGGATCGCTGGCGTTAAATGCGGTAGGGCTGTTTGCTCTGCCGTGGATTAGCGCGTATTGGGTTGTATTTATATGTGCCATGGGCTGGATCGGCCTGTTCAGTTCATTGTCGTTACCAGCTATTCAAGCCTTTATTGGCTTCCGGTTTGCGGAGAGACGCGGGGAATTGTTCAATGTGATCTATGTCGCCAACAATATCGGTGTGGCGATTGGTACAGCGCTCAGTGGTTTTTTGGCTGACTTTTCTTATCACCTCAGCTTTGTACTGAACGGGGTGACCTCCGCAGGATTTGCGATTTTCTTCTGGTATTATCTGTCGCGGGCAGAACCGGATCAGGGCGAAGTACATCTGACCAAACGCAAAACGGTTCCCGATGGGCCGGGCGTCTGGGCGCTGCTGGGCAACACCAGATTATATCTGTTCATGAGCCTGGGCGTGCTGTTCCTGCTGTTCGGTAATTCCATCTGGAATACGGGTGTGTCTCCGTATATTATTTCCGAGGGTATGGAGAAAAGAATGTACGGTCTGCTCTGGACCCTGAACGGGGTGCTGATCTTTGTGGGACAACCCTTCACCAATTGGGTCAAGCGTACGATGGCCCGTACATCGACTGCTCAGATGACTGCAAGTGCGGTGTTCTATGGCATGGCCTACATCGTCATGATCACCATGTATAGCTATCCGGGTATGGTGCTTGCGATGGTACTGGCTACCTTTGGGGAAATGCTGATCTCACCTGCTACGCCGGCATTCATCTCAGAGCATGCCGGAAGAGCGGCACCTTTCTACATCGGGATCTCCGGTGGTATCGGTGCGGTTGGACGGGTTATCGGGCCATATGCAATGGGGGTCATGTACGACAAACAGGGACTGATCCCTGTAGCGTGGCTGGCGACTGGTACGGCGGTTATTGCGGTGCTTGGTTTTGTACTGCATGCGGTGCTGAACCGCAACCGTGAAGTGAAGGAGTACGGATTGGACGCTTAGCCTTTTCGGGTTGAGTGGTATGAAGGAGGAAGAGGGCAGATTGGAGTGGAGGGACAAAGAAAGCCACTTTGATCTGTCGGATCATCCTGTAAATGTAGATTGACAAAAAAATCTTTTTATGCTATAATTTACATATAAAAACATTCCGTATATACTAAGGTTCTCCTGGCCAGGGGGAATCTTATTTTTGTTTGTACGGGAGGATAAAAATATGAAGCAAAATGAGTCCAGCATCACATCCCTGATTTCGGCTTTTGGTCGAGCCTACCACTGCCAATACGATACACCTCTTATTTTCGATGATTATATAGCTAAAGAGCTTATTACTCCTCAAGAGTTTGCGGGTATTCGCGAGAATATGATTCAAGGTATCCATTTTTTCAATCCGGACATGGCTCACCTGATCAAGGACGATCCAGATACGATTCTAAAATGGATTACGCAAATACAGTTATCTCCAATAACATTGGCTCGGGCTGCCTATTTTGAGCATGTAGTGTTGCATGAGATTACGTTGGGATTGAAGCAGGTGGTCATTCTTGGCGCAGGGATGGATACATTTGCTTTGAGGCATCCGGAATTGAAGGACATGCTGGAACTATTTGAAGTGGACTATCCGGCAACACAGCAATTCAAGCGGGAGCGGCTGCATCAAGCCGATCTGATCATTCCGGACAATCTTCATCTCGTGCCAATGGATTTTACCCATGAGCCTTCGTATGAACGTTTGACTAATGAAGGCTTGAAGAAGCTAAAGACGATGGTGACTCTGTTAGGCGTTTCGTATTATTTGACCAAAGAAGATCTGTCCAACTTGCTCCGACATGTATTTTTGAATCTTCCAACGGGGAGCTCCATTGTATTGGATTATGCAGATGAGCATCTCTTTGAGGAAAAAGGAAGGTTTAACCGGGTTGAAAATATGGTTAAGATGGCTGCAATGGGGGGCGAGCCGATGCAATCCTGCTTCACTTACGAGGAGATGGAGCGGTTATTGGCGGATATGGGACTTCTCATATATGAGCATCTATCGCCGGAGCATATACAGGATCGGTATTTCAGCAATCGTACAGATGACTTGTCTGCCTTCGAAACAAATCATTTCATCTATGCGGTCAAAAAATAAAATCCTATTCCTGATATGATTATCACAGATTAGGATCTGAATAAGAAAGGGATGTCCCATAAGTCATTGAACATGACGGGGGACATCCCTTTAACGTTAGTACTGTCTAACGAGGCGAGCGCGTGTTATTAGCGTCAAATTCCACAATTAGGCAGTCCTGCAACTGGTTTTGTGGTAATAACGTGAATGTATTTCGTTAAACTTTATAATCCACAATAATTCGCAACCTATCCAAATTGGGCTTGATGCAATCGGCTATACGAGCCCTGACGTGCCAGAAGTTCATCATGGCTGCCTTGCTCGGCTACGCCGCCGTTCTCCACAACCACAATACGATCGGCGTGTCTGATCGTTGCCAGTCGATGGGCGATGATCAGCGTTGTACGTCCTTGTGCCAGCTCAGATAAAGCCAACTGAATGGCGGCTTCCGTTTCGGTATCAAGAGCTGAGGTCGCTTCATCCAGAATGAGGATCGGCGGATTTTTTAGAATCATGCGAGCAATGGATAGACGTTGCTTTTGTCCGCCAGATAATTTGACGCCCCGCTCACCAATTAGAGTATCGAGACCTTCCGGTTGAGATTGTACCAGCTCTTCCAGTTGGGCCCTGCGGATGGCTTGCCAGATTTCTTCATCAGGTGCATCCAGTTTGCCGTAGGCAATATTTTCACGGATTGACCCATCAAACAGGAAAATATCCTGCTGCACAATCCCGATATGGGAGCGAAGTGACTCCAGTGTCATATCTTTTACCGGAATCCCATCAATAGAGATATGTCCCGCATCCACATCGTAAAAGCGTGGAATAAGACTGCACAGCGTAGATTTGCCTGCACCCGAAGGTCCAACCAGCGCTACCGTTTGTCCTGCCTGAATCTCCAGATTGACCTGATCCAAGGTTGGTTTGTGTTCCCCATAAGCAAATGAAACGTCATGGAAGGCGATGTCACCTTTCACATGCGGGATGGATTTGGCTTGTGGTGTATCATCCACATCGGGCTCGGCTTCCAGCAGCTCCAGATATCTTTTGAATCCGGCAATGCCTTTGGGATAGGTTTCGATGACGGAATTAATCTGTTGAATCGGTCCAAGAAACACATTGGATAACATGACAAAGGCGATAAATTCTCCGTAGGTCATGCTGCCTTGAATGACAAACCACGTACCGCACACCAGTACAAACAGCGAGACGAATTTCATCAGAATGAAGCTGAGCGAGGAATTCCACGCCATAATCCGGTAGGTGATCAGTTTGGTAAGACGGAAGCGTTCATTATTTTCAACAAAACGTTTCACTTCATGCTTTTCATTGGCAAAAGCCTGTACTACACGAATTCCGCTCACATTGTTCTCTACGCGTGCGTTATAGTCTGCAATATCCGCAAACATACGCTTGAACGCTTTGGACATTTTGCGGCTGAAGTAGAGGGACAGGAAGATCATTAGCGGTACGATGATGAAGGTCATGACAGCCAGTTTCCAGTTGATACCAAGCATTATGCCGAAGGCTCCGGCCAGCGTCATCAGGGCAATGAACAGATCCTCGGGTCCATGATGGGCAATCTCACCAATATCCATCAGATCATTGGTCATGCGAGAGACGAGGTGCCCAGTCTTGTTGTTATCGAAAAAGCGGAAGGATTGCTTCTGCACACGCTGGAACAGTTCCCGCCGCATATCGGATTCGATGTTAATACCCAGCTTATGCCCCCAGTAGGTGACTGCATAATGGAAAAAGGAACTGAGCAGATAGATGCCCAGCAATCCGGCACAGGCTGATAAAATCATGGACCAGTTGCCTGCGGGAAGCAGCTGATCGACAACTTTGTTTACAGCCAAGGGAAACGCAAGCTCCAGCAGTGCAGCTAGAATGGCACAGGAGAAGTCTAATATAAAGAGTCCCCGATAAGGACGATAATAGGCCATAAAACGGCGAAGCATATGTAAGTCCTCCTCCATATAACGCAAATGCCCGGACAGGTTCCATAGCCTGACCAGACACTTGCATCTTTCATATGTTATTTACGATTTTGCTGTGCACGTTCTACGATCATATCAGCGAATTCTTCAGCCTGACTCTGAATTGCAATCGGATCGAAGTACCAGTAGCGATCTTCCTGTAATTCGTACACCTGATTGTTTTTCACAGCCGGGAGCGATTGCCAGATGGAATCGCCTTGGTAATTTTTATTGTTCTCCCCTACCGTCAGGAAGATATGGTCTCCTGCATAATCACCAACGACTTCACGTGAAATCTCTTTCCATTGGGTATCGCCCATCAGTTCTTTTTTCGTAATTTCGAGTGGTGCAAGTTGCAAAGCGCGATAAACGGCTTGTCCACCGCGACCAAAGTTGTCTCCATAGCCATAATAGCTCTTGTCTGATACTTCGAGGATCGAGAAGGTTTCCTCCGGTTTAATGACTGCTTTTACTTTGGCGCGAGCGGCTTCAATACGTTCGTCGTACGTTTTCAGCCAGGCTTCGGCTTCTTCGGATTTGTTCATGAGTTCTCCAAAGCCCCGAATTTCATCCTCTACATTGGTAAACGTGCCGTAGGGAATGACCACGGTAGGTGCGATTTTTTGATAACTCTCAATTTCTTCAGCTTTATCAGAGTAGGTAATGATCAGATCCGGGTCCAACGCGACGACCTTCTCCAGGGATACGGCACCCCGGTCACCAATATTTTCTATACCCTCGACCTGATCGGCGTAGAATGGATTTTCCAGATAGTATTTAATAGATCCAACGGGCTTTATACCGAGTGCGAGCAGATCACTTACGTACATGTCCGTAACAATCCGTTTCGGTTCAGCCGGAATTTCCACATCTCCACTTAATGACTTGTAGATCCGCGTAGCACCCGAAGAATCGGTATTTGTTTCGGTCGAACTTGTAGTCGATTCTGAACCCGCCGCTGTTGGTTCCGTTGTGCCGGAACCCGTGCCACTGTTACAGGCAGCCAGGATCATGATGATGGCGAGCATGAGCAGCAAGCCGGAAAAGCGTTTTTTTGTAGCAAACATATAATTGTTCCCCCTGTGTATATAATCAATAATGATTATTATTCTCATTACTAACATAGAGGATGACGTAACATTTGTACATGGACATCTATGATGACTAATGCATGGACAGATGTGATGTCAGTTTGTGCATGATGTGCTGTAATTGCTCCATAATCGAGATGGGGTCGAATCCATAAAACATATTCGCTTCAATCTCGTACAGTCGCCCTTCTCGGACCGCACTCAAGTTGCTCCAGGACTCCTGAGCGAACAGTTTGTCCACAGCATCGTGCTCCGATGGCTCCCTGGCATAGTCAATAAAAATATGGTCTGCCGCGTACAAATGAATTTCATTTAGCGGAACATGGATATAACCTGTGAGCAGCTGACGATCCTTTTCCATTCTGGCAGGAGGGGCGAAGCCAAGCGAGTGATACAAAATATGAGAAGCTCTACCCCATCCGTGACCATAGATGTACGCTCCACTCTCACCAATCATGAATATGCATACTGCTGATCCACGTACACCCATCATTTGATCGAGTGTACGATTGGCCTCTTGCTGAAGCGTATCATATTGGTCTAACAGCGCACGAGCTTTGGCTTCCAGACCTGTGATGAGCCCCAAATGAATGAGTTGCTCCTGCCAGTCAAGTTCTTCAAAAGGCATCAAAATAGTTGGTGCAATCTGCCGTAATTCATCCATGCCGGAATGAGGTGCATAACCAAGGATGACATCGGGATGAGCGTCTGCGATTAGATCCGGATGATTAATAAGATCATGCTCATAACACTGATCAAATTGGTCTTGTCCATTTTCAATAAGTCTACTTTTCATCCATTCTGCAACGGCACCCAGATGCGGGATGTGGCCCAGTGCGAGCAAGGAAGCGGTATAGTTGTATGTAAGACTTGCAATTTTTTTTGGCGTTTTCCGATAGAGAGTCGGTGCACAACCTACCGTTTGTTTGAATTTTCGACTTAAATAAAAGGTATCCCTGTATCCCGTCAACTGCGCAAGTTCTTGCAATGTGGGATTGGCAAACAGCAGGTGTTCCTGGGCAATTCGGATTCTTAACCGGGTAACATACTCCACGAATGTAAATCCGGTGTATTTCTTGAATTCTCGTGAAAAATGCTCTGGACTCACATTAACCTCTCTCGCTAATTGCTCACGTGTAAAAGAATGAGTAACTCTTTCATGGATACGCGCGAGGACGATGTCCAGCCAGGAATGATCTTCATGAGCCAAACGCACAGCGTGATCTCGCAACGTATCCAGCAGCTGATAAAACAGCATATGAGGTTTGAATGGTCCCGACTCATCACGTTTTGAGCTGGACTGAACCAATTCGGAGATCAGCTCGGCAATAAGACGACTTGTAACGGGAACAGGATGTCCGAATGGCCAGAGCCTTTGTTCGTTATCTGCAAAATCAAAGGCTATTGCAATACCCTGAACCGGGGAAAGGGAACCACGCTTGCTTTCATGCTGAAGCAGGGTTCCAGCTTGGCGTACGACAGCTGAGCCGGTATTTACCATCAACTGACCATTCGAACTGATCAATCTTGCCTGACCAGAGGTGATGACATAAAGAACATGCTTGCTGCTCCACAGTTCATCGATGCGGGAGAAGGCTTCCCGATCATGGAGCTGCACCAGATGACACAGCTTGAACATTGCCGGAGGCACGTTTGTGATTTGCTGCAAGCGGCCGGGGTTGTTCAGGGATGATTTATGAAAGCTTAGATCCAGATTGCTCATAACATAATGGACTCCTTATAGAGGATTGGACTAATAAGCAGTATAATACCACAAAGGTGTAATGAGGACCCTTCGAATCATTCCCTTCACATATTTCTGTGGAAAATGGATAAAGAGGTTGAAATCGCTATCAACACCGACTATAATGAAAATGTCGAAACGTTTCAATCTATGGTTTACAGGCGTGTTCATTGTGATTTATAATGAATTCTTCCTCTTGTCCAATATTGAAATGTTGTCAATCGACCAGGGAATATGTACCATTTCAAGGTATATAATTCAGCAGTGATGCTTAAAAGAAGTGAAAAGAAATTTTTTTGAAAACACTTCGAAACGTTTCGATAAATGAGAATTGATGCCATTTCTAATGGATAATGCATAGGATTGAGTGGTTGTAGCAACCATTTAGAGTATAAAATGATAGGTAACAAGAAAGTTAGAAGGAGCGAACGTGGAATGGCAACGATTAAGGATGTGGCAAAGCTGGCAGGCGTGGCGCTCTCGACCGCTTCCTATGCACTGAATGGGGACAGCAAGGTAAGTGCCAAGACCAAGGCAAAAGTGCTGGCGGCAGCACGGGAACTGAATTATCGCAAAAACGGCTTTGCCATGGACCTGAAACGGAGCCGGACGAACACGATTGCGTTGATTCTTACAGATCTGTCGGGTCCTTATTACTCCGAATTGATTCGCAGCGTACAGGATGTAGCGCTGGCTAACGGATATGATCTGATTGCATGCAGCTCTATGGGAGGACGCGACTCCACAGCGGTTCGTTTCTTGCGGGAAAAAAGAGTGGATGGCGCTATTATCCTAGCTCATAACATCCATGATGATATCCTGGTGGAATCAGCAGGTGAACGTTTCCCTATCATTGTGATGGATCGGCAGATTTCGAGTAGCCATCTGGTCAACGTGCTGGTGGACGGGGAGCAAGGCGGTTACCTGGCTACACGTCACCTCATTCAGAAGGGGCATAAGACCATCGCCTATATCAGCGGGCCATCCAATTCTTACGATAATGCTCTGCGTTATCAAGGATATTTGCGAGCAATGCAGGAGGCGGGCCTTGAAGAGAAGTCCAAATGGCGTCTAAGCGGTAATTTTGTACGTGAGGGCGGATATAGTGCAACCAAGATGATGGTTATGCAGGGCGAGCTTCCATCTGCTGTATTTTACGGGAATGACGAAATGGCGATTGGTGGACTGAAAGCATTTGAAGAGAGCGGCATTTCGGTACCTAATGACATTTCGGTAATCGGGTTTGATGATATTCAACTGTCCGAATATGTTCATCCGCCGCTTACAACGGTGCGGCAGCCCAAGCATGAAGCAGGTTCATTGGCAGGACATTTGCTCTTCCAGATGCTGAACGGCGAAGCTGTGAATACATCGTATACGTTAACCATTGATCTGGTGGAGCGCGAGTCTGTACGATCGGTACAGGTAGAGTCAGGAATTCAGCCCGCCTAGAAAGACTCGTCGGATGGGATATGGTTTAGATACTGCTTACAGAAGTCATATCATATCCGGTCTGTCTAGATTTGTGGAGTTGTTTTTTTCTAATTCTCGTGGTTGTAAAAGTGATTGGCCCTCTTTGAATTAAGAGTTGAATGATGGGGATCACCGTCCGAATTGGCCAGACAAAGGTCATTTCGCAGAGGACCCCTATTCTTTTTCAGATTTATCGAAACGTTTCGATTTTATACTAAATGAAGGAGTGAATAGTATGACAACGATGATTAATGAACCAATCCGGCTGACTGCCGGGGATTTATCCTTTACCTTTTTGAACAGTGGGGACCTGTACCAAGCTAAATCCGGTACGACCATGTTGAATCAATTGCTCAGCAACCAGATCGATGGATCTTTGAATAACCTGTATCTGCGTGTACACGAGGGAGAGAAAATCAGCTCGTTCCCACTGCTGGGTGTGCGTTCGAACAGCAAAGTGATTACAAGCAAAGCGCAATCAGGCAATCAACTGATCTGGGAAGGTACAGTACAGCTTGAAGGCAAAGAACAAGGCATTGGCTATCAGGTTGTGTTTACAGCCACAACGCAAGGTGTCTGGTTCTGGGATGTGAAGCTCACAGGACAACAACATAACGTTGACGTGGTATATGGACAAGATGTAGGTCTTGCTGATCCAGGTGCAGTACGCAGCAATGAAGCCTATCTTTCGCAGTACATTGACCATACGGTATTCGAAGATGAAGCGAAGGGATATGTGGTGTGTTCGCGTCAAAACCAGCCTCAGGGCGGTGCTTTCCCTTACATGCAACAAGGTTCTCTGACTAAGGCAGTTGGTTACTCGACAGATGGATTTCAATTCTTCGGTCTGTCCTACAAGGAAACAAACCAGCCTGAGAGCCTGAGCCATAATACATTGGCAAATGAGACGTACCAGTATGAATTTGCTTACACAGCATTGCAATCGGAGCGCGTAAGCTTGGATGGGGAAGCCCAAGTGGTCTTCTACGGACTGGCCAAAGCAGATCATCCTGCCGGAATCTCCGCACTGGAATTCGGGGATGAAGTGACTGCAGCATGGAACGAAGTACAAGCATTGACTGTGGAGCAAGGCGAGACGTTGGAACAGGTGAAACTGTCATCCTTCTTGGGTGAACCACTTGCTGCGCTTGATTTGACACAAGATGAGATTAATGATCTGTTCCCTGATCGCCATCAGGAAGAGCGTAGCGGTGATTCACTGTTATCCTTCTTCACGGGCAGTTATGAACATATTGTCCTGAAAGCGAAAGAATTGCTCGTAGAGCGTCCGCACGGCCATATCCTGATGAGTGGTGGCAATGTACAGCTTGGTGCGCAGGTTATTACGACGACATCGTATATGTACGGTATTTTCAATTCACAACTCGTTATTGGTAACACCAATTTTAATAAAATGATCAGTAATGCCCGCAACGCATTGAACGTGCCGAAGACGGCTGGACAACGCATTTATGTGGAAATGGACGGACAATACCGTCTGCTGACGATGCCTTCCCTGTTCGAGATTGGCTTCAACTATGTACGTTGGATCTACAAAACCGAATCGGATACCATCATCGTGACTAACTACACTGGAGCACACACCACTGAAGTGAGCATGAACGTACGCTCGACAAGTGGCAAAGCATATCGTTACCTGGTAACCAACCAAATTACGATGAATGTAAATGAATACGAGTATCCGCTGCATATGACGCAAGATGGCAACACGCTGATCTTCAAGGCTGATCCACAAGCGATTAGTGCCGGAACGTATCCTGACCTGCAATACCGCATGTCGGTGGATGGCGCAGCCGTAAATGTTGGAGATGAAACGTTGCTGGCGAGTGGCATCCGCAGTGGATCTGCATCGCTGGTTACACTTAGTCTGGAAGAAAGTGCAGAATGGACGCTGAAAGTACAAGGCGTATTGGAAGGTCAAGCTAACGAAGCAGACGGTTCTGTCGTAGCAGGCTCCAGCCTTACTTTTGAAGAGGAAGTTCAGGCGTACCGCGAATTCTTCGCAGGTGTAATGAACGGTTTCCGTTTGTCTCGTGGTGAAGGCCAAAGTGCAGAGGATCTCTTCAAAGTGAACGCGCTGGCTTGGTGGTACACACATAATATGCTGGTTCACTACTCCGTGCCTCACGGATTGGAGCAGTACGGCGGCGCGGCATGGGGTACTCGGGATGTATGCCAAGGTCCGGTTGAATACTTCATGGCAACGCAAAAATATGAGCAGGTTCGCGATATTATCAAAATGGTATATACCCACCAATATGAAGATGATGGCAACTGGCCGCAATGGTTCATGTTCGACAAGTATTTTGCAATTCAGCAGGAAGAGAGCCACGGTGATATCATCGTATGGCCACTGAAAGTGCTGGCGGACTACCTGACAGCGACTCGTGACTATGCGATTCTGGATGAGAAAGTACCTTATACTGTTAAGCACAGCTTCGGGTTCACGGAAGAAACAGCGACTGTATTGGATCACGCGAAAAAAGAGATCGAATATATCCGCTCACACTTCCTGCACGACACATTCCTGTCTTCTTACGGTGATGGGGACTGGGATGATACACTCCAGCCAGCCAATGCACAGCTCAAACAATATATGGTGAGCAGCTGGACCGTTGCTTTGACTTATCAGTCTGTAAATGTGCTTGCACAGGCGCTGCAACATAAGGATGCGGGATTTGCACAGGAGCTGGACGTTCTGGCTCAAGGCATCCGTGAAGACTTTAATCGTTACATGCTGGGTACAGATGTGATTCCAGGTTTCGTATACATGGAAGAAGCGGATCAGGCGAAGCTGATGCTTCACCCAACAGATACGGAGACAGGCATTCAATATCGCCTTCTGCCGATGACGCGCAGCATGATCGGTGAATTGCTGAATGCAGAACAGGCTGAGTCACATTATGCGCTGATTCGTGAGCAGTTCCTGTGCCCGGATGGGGTACGTCTGATGAATCGTCCAGCTCAATATGCAGGCGGAGTGAGCAGCCACTTCAAACGGGCAGAGCAAGCGTCCAACTTCGGTCGCGAGATCGGTTTGCAGTATGTACACGCTCATATCCGTTACGTTGAAGCGATGGCGAAGCTTGGTAAGACGGATCAGGTGTGGAATGGTCTTGCCATGATTAACCCGGTTGGCATCGGCGAAGTTGTACCTAATGCGGAGATTCGTCAGGCGAACGCGTATTTCAGTAGTTCCGACGGCAAGTTCAATACGCGCTATGAGGCGCAGGAGCATTTTGACCAACTACGCAAAGGAACAGTACAGGTGAAAGGTGGATGGAGAATCTACTCCAGCGGCCCTGGAATCTACATGAACCAACTGATCTCCAACGCACTTGGCATTCGTCAGGAAGGCGGAGATCTGGTTATTGACCCGGTATTGCCGGCTGAGCTGAATGGTATGCAATTCGAATTCGAATATGCAGGAGAGCCAGTAACATTTATCTACCATTTGAACGAAGGTTCGGTTAACCGTGTAACGGTAAATGGCAAGGACATCCGCACTGAGCAAACGGCGAACCGCTACCGTCAAGGTGGGGCTCGTATCTCGCTGGATGAGTTCAAACAAGCGCGTAATGCTTCGGAGCGCACGATTGTTGAAATTTATATGTAAATTCAATACAAGCTCGATGTTTCACTAGAGTGGAAGGTCATCCTCCTTAACAGGCAGGGTGACCTTTTTTTATTTGAGAAGATTTATTGGTAGGTCAGGGGAACTTGTTACGGTGGGATGATCATTCTAACGCAAAGGAACGGCCAGCAACGTGTGCAGAAGCGCATTATGGCGTATATGCTTCGTCACATAGCCTGCGTCCTCCAGCGAGCCGCACAGGCCGTCCAGCAGCGGGAAATGACGTTCCCTTATCGTTTGTAACTGGTCCTCATGACCTGCTGCCTCAGCCTGTTGAATATACGTCTTGCGGTGAGCTGCATCAACAAACATGAGGTCTGTCAGGCAGATTCGTCCACGTGTAGTTAACACCCGCTGCATTTCCTGTAACGCCAACTGCTGCTGGTCTGGGCTCAGATGATGGAAGGCGAAGCTGGATACGACAAAATCGAAGGACTGGTCGGCGAAAGGCAATGCCAGAAAGTTACCAAGCTTCACTTGCATCTCGGGATATTTGGTGCGGCATGTACGCAGCATCTCCCGGGATTGATCGATGGCAGTCATCGCTGCGCCACGCTCTAACAGTCTGCCAGCCAAATTTCCCGTACCTGTACCGATATCGAGTCCTTTTTCACCGGGCACAGGAGATATCCAGCTTGCTGTCTGCTCCAGCCCCTCATCATAGTTGTCATATATATTGAAAGGTGCTGCACCTACTCTCGAATCTTCTGATCTTGACCCTGCATCTTCTGGATACGTTTTATCGCTGTTTGGACTGTGTGCTGTCCGGCTATACTTCTGGCTGCGAACTTCATCAACG
This sequence comes from Paenibacillus sp. ALJ109b, assembly GCF_010747435.1. Taxonomy (NCBI): domain Bacteria; kingdom Bacillati; phylum Bacillota; class Bacilli; order Caryophanales; family Paenibacillaceae; genus Paenibacillus; species Paenibacillus sp. ALJ109b. The sequence continues at coordinate 162,746 of NZ_JAAIFP010000015.1, read as the reverse complement.
TTATGATCTGGCTCGCCTTCTCGATCCGACTTATCTGTTGCTCGCATGGCTCCAGGTCCCGAATCAATTCTGATGTTTGAGGTAGTTTGTCTTGGCAGACGGTCATTCGCCGCCTGTACGCGCTGATCGTGGATGGCTGCTTGCATATCGTAATTCCAGCGGTCATGCCAGTTCTGCCGAGCTTCCCTGAGGCGGCGCGAACTGTCTGCAAGATCATGCAGATGGCTGACATCCAGTGGCCCGTCCTGGCGGTTGAGATCAATCATACGCTGGGTTGTATCCAGCATGCGCTTTAGCTCGACCCACTGGGCATACATGACCGCCTGCTGCAGCTCCAGATATTCTTCCAATCGCTGCTGATTACCCTGGTCAATCTCTCCGAGCGCTTGGGTGATATCCTGAAGCGACATCCCGATTTCGCGCAGAGCTGCAATGGTTTGCAGACGCCAGATGTCATTCTCGGTGTATGTACGGTATCCGTTACTTGTCTGTTTGACGGGGGAGATCAGTCCTTTTTCCTCGTAAAAGCGAATGGCTCTTGCCGATATGCCGAGTCTGTCCGCGGCTTCTTTGATGTTCATCACGTGCACCTCCTTATCAATTCAGTATAAACGATGACGTTACGGCAAGGTTAAGTGTTCATTTCTTTCCACTGTGTGAAATTTTAGTCAAGTCTGAGGCTATGCTACAATATAAAGCAAAGGAGCATTTTGCACGTATTCAGCTGCAAAATGTCGAAATGAGTAAGGAACAAGCCGTTTTTTCTAACGCTGCTTTGCGCAGTGTTATCGACTATTGCACGAAAGGTTGAACTTTTATGCTTATCAGCCATACGTATACCATTCGACCATCCGAGATCAAGGATGCTGCCCAACTGATGGAACTGGATGCACTGGTATGGGACAAGCATACCTCTCCGGCCCCGTTTCAGTGGCGATCCAGACAACAATATTTGCAGCATTGTCCTCCAGGCAGTCAGCTGATTGCCGTTCAGGGAGAGCGGGTATGTGGTTATGTAGGCTTTTATCTGCCGACAGGAATGCCTGTTAACCGCCATGTATACGAGATTAATATCGCCGTTCATCCCCATGATCGACGCTGTGGTATTGCTACAGCTCTGATGGATGCCATGAAGCAGCATGCCTTTGAACAAGGCATCATCAAACTTAGGTTGCGGGTGTTATCCAGCAATCCAGGGGCGATTGCTTTTTATACACAGTGCGGATTTGTAACGGAAGGCAGACTGGTGTCGGAATTTTATATTACAGGCAAATATGTGGACGATATTCTTATGAGTTATTTCATCCAGCCCAACGGATAGAACAGAGTAGAAGGAGGAACAACAATGGACATGGGACTTCGTGGTAAAAAGGCGCTGGTGCTTGCATCCAGTCGAGGACTGGGCAAAGCGGTAGCCGCTCAATTGGCGGCAGAAGGCGCTGATGTCATGCTCGCTAGCCGGAGCGAAGAGAAGCTTGCAGCGGTGAAGCAGGAGCTGCTAGCGCTTGGTGGTGGCGGACGTATCGAATATTTTGCAACCGATGTGACAAGCAGGGAAGATATTGATGCCCTGATTCGCAAGACAGGCGAACAGTTTGGGCAGATTGATATTTTGGTGAACAATTCAGGCGGCCCGCCTTCAGGAACATTCGAGTCATTGACGGATGAAGATTGGGAACGTGCATTTGAATTAAATGTACTTAGTTATGTCAGACTGATTCGCGGTGCGCTTCCTTACATGAAGGAGAACGGCGGACATATCGTGAACATTGCCTCCACCTCTGTGAAGCAGCCGATTCCCGGTCTGATTCTGTCCAATACGTTCCGTACGGGTGTGTTCGGATTGGCCAAGACTTTGTCACAGGAACTTGCGCCATATGGCATTCTGATCAATACAGTTGCGCCGGGTAGAATTGGAACGGATCGGATACATGAACTGGACGCAGCACGTGCAGAGCAGAACGGAATAAGTGAGGAAGAGGTTGCCGAACAATTCCGTAAGGAAATTCCACTGGGACGTTATGGTCAACCCGAGGAGTTTGCCAAAGCGGTTGTGTTCCTCCTATCAGGAGCGAATACGTACATTACAGGTACATCCCTTGTGGTGGACGGTGGCATGGTACGTGCGCTCTAAGAAGAAGTCGGGTCTAGAGATTCGAATTTATATGGATGCATAAATGCGCAAATAAGATAAGCCCCTCCTTATTCTCCACATGTTGTGGAGTAGGAGGGGCTTTAAGAGTTGATGTATGCCATTGTGAGGAACATATTTCGTAGTAGTAAATAGTCCTCCAACCATTCAAATTATGTAAGTCTAATTTAGCGTAAAAGTTCCCATTCATGCTGCAGCATGCCATACACTGCATGGTTAACATAGCCCTTAGGCAACTTCTCAGCCTGGCGAATAACGCCTTCAAGGACGAATCCAAGCCGTTCAGGGATGGCCCGGCTCCGCTTGTTGTTAGTTGCTGAGCGAATCTCGACACGGTTCAGATCCAGGGTGACGAGAGCGTAGTCGACCAGAACGCGGCATGCGCTGGTCATCAAACCTTGACCTTCAAAACCTTTGCCAAGCCAGTATCCGATGCTTACCGAGCGATTGGTCCAGTTGATTTCGTGGAAGCCGATGATGCCTGCAAGATCGCCTTTCAGCCAGACACCTGCGGTGAAACCGCCGTTGTCAGCTCCCTGTTTCAATGCATTGCTGATAAAATTCGAAGTATGCTCAATCTCGGTCACGTTGTCCACCCACGGTAACCAATGCCTCAACTGGTCCCGCGAGCGGTCCGTGAGTTCGAACAACGGTTTGGTGTGCTCCATGGCAAGTGGGCGGAGTTCGGTATATTCATCCAATGAATAGGTAAACATGAGTGCAACCTTCTTTCTTTGAAATAATGTATTATCGGGAATTCTTCGGTAGCTTGCGCTCCAATGCAAACAGGTCTTCTTCCATCGAGGCCATGCGTTGATTCACCGTAGTACGGGCATCACCCAGTGCCTGATTATATATGAAGGGAGCCAACTGGGTCATGAAAAGATCCAGCACACCCCAAGCTGCCAGATCGCCCAGTTCTTCGCCGCGTTCCTCTTCGAAATACGACTGGATGGTACGTATGGCTTCATCCTGTTGTTCTTTGGACAGTTTTAGCGCGTTCAATGGGAAACCCTCCCTTAAATTCTGTTTTTCTATCATGCTACATGATTCGTGCGAACCCGTCAAAATGGTTTTGGGCCTATCTTGTGTGTAACTGATCCTGATTTTGGGGCGTTATTTATTGAACTCCTCCCTCGTTAAAGGTATATTTAAATGAAACGCGTACGAAACTTTCCAAGAAAATAGATTTTTTCAGGAAATGACTTCGTTATAAAGGAATTTTAGCCGGAATTGCTGCAATTCCTGAAAGCTCCAATCAATTCATGAAAGGTTTGATACCTGTGGACAATCGTACAACCCCACCTAACTTTATCAAAAATATTATTACCGAAGATCTCCGGTCAGGGAAAGTCCAGGAAGTCATTACTCGTTTTCCTCCGGAACCGAACGGTTATCTGCATATCGGCCATGCCAAAGCGATCTGGATTAACTTTGCACTGGGTGGCGAATTTGGCGGCAAAACAAATCTGCGCTTCGATGACACGAATCCGGTCAAGGAAGATGTAGAGTATGTCCAATCGATTCAGGAAGACGTGAAATGGCTCGGATATGAGTGGAGCGAGAAACGTTTTGCTTCCGATTATTTTGATGAAATGTATAGCCGCGCGGTCTTGTTGATCAAAAAAGGCAAAGCTTACATCGACGACCAAAGCGCTGACGAAATCCGTGCTATGCGTGGAACGCTCACCGAGCCGGGCAAGAACAGCCCGTACCGTGACCGCACTGTAGAAGAGAATCTGGACCTGTTCACACGGATGCGTGCAGGCGAATTCCAGAACGGTGAGAAAGTGCTGCGCGCCAAGATTGATATGGCTTCACCGAACATCAATCTGCGTGATCCGGTCATTTACCGTATTGCTCATGCACATCATCATAATACGGGTGACAAATGGTGCATCTATCCGATGTACGCATTCGCACATCCACTTGAAGATGCCATTGAAGGAGTAACTCACTCCCTCTGCTCCCTGGAGTTTGAGGATCAACGTCCATTCTATGATTGGGTTATTGCCGAATGTGAGATGGAGAACCAACCACATCAATATGAGTTTGGCCGCCTGAACCTGTCGCAAATGGTGACAAGTAAACGGAAGCTGAAACTGCTCGTGGATGAAGGCCATGTGGATGGATGGGATGATCCGCGCATGCCAACGATTTCGGGTCTGCGCCGCCGGGGATATACACCGGAAGCCATTCGTGATTTCGTATTCGAAACAGGCATTTCCAAAAGCCAAGGCGTTATCGACCTGCAAACGCTGGAGCACTTTGTACGTGAAGACTTGAAACTGAAAGCTCCGCGCACAATGGCTGTCTTGCACCCGCTCAAAGTGGTCATTACCAACTACCCTGAAGGGCAAGTGGAATGGCTCGAAGCAGAGAACAATGTGGAGAACCCTGAGATGGGTAATCGCCAAATTCCGTTCTCTCGTGAGATTTATATTGAACAAGACGATTTCATGGAGAATCCGCCGAACAAATATTTCCGTTTGTTCCCTGGTAATGAAGTTCGTCTGAAACATGCGTACTTCATCAAATGTAACGATGTAATTAAGGACGCAGAAGGCAATGTGACTGAAATCCATTGTACCTATGATGTGGAAACGAAGAGCGGCAGTGGATTCACAGGCCGTAAAGTTAAAGGTACAATCCACTGGGTAGAAGCGACTCAAGCGGTGCCTGCTGAATTCCGTCTGTATGAACCTCTGATCGCCGCAGAAGCACCGGAAGCCGATATCGAGCCAGAAGCTGCCGTGGCAGGCGCTGAGGTGGAGGTTGTGGAAGAGCAACCGGAGAAAACGTTCCTGGATCAATTGAATCCAAACTCTCTTGAAGTCGTTCAAGGGTTTGTGGAGCAAGAGATGAAGGAAGCGAAAGCACAGGATAAATTCCAGTTCTTCCGTCACGGTTACTTCAGCGTTGATCCGAAACATTCCGAGCCAGGCCGTCCGGTATTTAACCGGGTTGTATCCCTGAAAAGCTCGTTCCAACTGCCAAAAGCATAAGGTTAAGTACAAAGGTAGAACAATAGGTGAAGTTAGAGGTTTAGGGTGAGAAAACAAGTTAGGGTTATACGCCTAAGCTGTAAACCTAAATCTATAAACTTCAATCTATAAACGTAAAAGGCGTCTCCAGGGCAATAAGCCAATGGAGACGCCTTTCTCTTTACTACTACTATTCTTAATCTTTGGTTTCGGTTTTTTAAACGATGATGTTACACGATAACGGAGAGGACAGAAATAACCTGAAGAAGCGGAGCGTTCGCCTTTATCTCCGGATTTTACCCTTATAGAAAGGGAATTCAAAAAATCTGGGGATAACAGCGATCGGAAGGTTGTTCTGTCATCGGAGTGCTCCAGTGTGACTTTGAACGTGCGAATAGCCTACAACAAAAGATTATCTTTCACCCATTTCCGTCAGCACTGTTGGCTGATAGCCATTGCGGCGGTTCGAGAACCACATGATTGCAAAGCCAACAGCGCCGATCAGGGAGAAGAATACCCCGATGTTATACATCACTTCAGCGCCGAAGCTCTGGAACAGCCAGCCGCCGAACAGGCCGGCAATGACACCAGAGAGGCCGCCCCAGGCCATCGTATACACGGCCTGACCAGAGGAACGGTACGGCCTTGGAATGAACAGCATCGTCAGCTGGGTCCCTACATAGAAATACCCGCCGAACGTAATGGAGTGCATGAGCTGAATGAACACAATCTCTAACGGGTTGTTAGCGAGGGCCATGAGCTGCCAGCGGATGGCGAACAACAGACTGATCAGTATGAGCGATGAGAGAAGCATGCTCATTTTGCGTTTGAGAAAACGGTCCAGGAGCAAGAATACACCCACTTCAAGGATGGATGATGTGAAGATGGCCCAGCCAACCATCTGTTTATCGCCACCCATTTCCACGATGTATAATGACATAAATGTACTGTTCATGGCGTTGGGTACGGAAACGAGTACCCCAAGCCCGATAAAGATCATAAAGTACGGATTGAACATCACCTTGCCGAAACGTCGAAAGCTCACAACAGGTGTATCTGAAGCGATTGGCTGTCTGGGTAGAAACAGGGCAAAGACAAAGGCAATGACAATCATGAAGGCAAAGACAAGGGATACACTGCCCGCCCCCAGGCGGTCAATCAGCGGTCCAGCAGCCACAGCGGTTAGAGCCCAGCCGAGTGATCCCCAAAGACGAAACGTACCGAATTTCTGAGTCGTGCCATCGATATAACCGAGAATCAGGCTGTTGGTTTGGGCAAACAACGGACTTTGAAAAAAATAAAAAAAGATCATGGCTGCATAGATCCAGGCATACGTAGGCGCATAGAATACGGCCTGAGCAAGCACAAAGGTGCCACCCATCATCATCATCAGAATAATGCGAATATTGCGTGATTTATCGCTCCAGAAGCCCCAGAACGGATTAGCGAACAAGGATACAAACGGACCAATCGCCATCAGACTGCCAATCTCCAATTTGGTCATCCCGATTTCCTGCAAATACAACTGAAGAAAACCGGCGAAAATTGAAATGGCTCCATAAATGAAAAAGTTATATAGTTTCAGCGAAACCAAAGAGGGATTGCCTCTTCCGGGTGCAGATCTGTCCAATTAGAGCCATTCCTTTCAGAATCATATTCTTCAATGTATCATTTGTTGAAAGGGTATTCAATGTATAGAATAAGTTTATTGAACGAGGAGGATTACCGTGAGCACGATGGAATGGACAGGTATTATATTGGCTGGAGGTTTATCCCGCCGTATGGGTTCCAATAAAGCGTTGTTGGAATGGAATGGTTCCAGCGTGCTGGAGCACGTCATCCAAGCGATGGCACCAGCTGTGAATGGTATTATCGTTTCCGCAGGAACCAACACAGCTGCATACAACGCATTGCCCTACGACTGCGTCCAAGATTATTATCCGGGAAAAGGGCCGCTTGCAGGGCTGCATGCCGCGCTGGCAGCCTCGGAGACAGACTGGAACCTCATCTGCGCCTGTGATATGCCACTGCTAGATTCATCCTTTTTCAAAGGTATGAAGTGGCTCGTCGAATCAGGTCAAGAGCATCACGCGATCGTTCCACGATTGGCAGGGCGTGTTCATCCGCTTGCAGGTGCATATCATAGACGTGTTCTTCCCGAACTTGAACAGCGCCTAATAGATAATAGACTGAAAGTAACCCAATGGCTTGAAGAGATCGGCTGTCGATATGTCGACGTCGATGAGTTGGAAAGCGCTGGCGTCCATGATGTGGCTATTCAACTTAGTAATATGAATACTCCGGAAGAGTACGAGCATATTCGTAACCGATCATACGGCCCTTGACCCATCACTTCATCATCATCTCATTCTTTCTCAGTCCGATTCAGTCTCCCAACTCCTGGTGCCCTTGACCCGATTCGTTGGATAGATCCTGAACGGCGTTGCGATATTGAAGTGGACTCTGGCCAGTCCATCGTTTGAATTGCCGACTGAAGTGCGACAAGTGGGTGTAGCCCAGCTTCCATGCAATTTCCCCCAAAGAGAGCTTCGGCTGTTCGATCAGCACTTTGGCTTCCTGCAGCTTCAGGCTGGACAGATAGGCCCGTGGAGATTGTCCGTACACCTTGCGGAAGATTTGCAGCCCATATCCCGGACTGATGCCAAATGAGGATATGATCTGCTCCACTTTGACGGTGGATACATTACCCTCTTTGATTCGGAGCTGCGTATGGAACGCCTGTTTGATTGCTTCTGCGATGGCCCCTGCATAATGCATGGCTGCGGGAGCTGGAGCATTAGGCGATGCATCAGATCGGGTAGGCAGTGGTTCACGGTCAGCCGCCTGGGACAGCAGGGCAAACAATTCAAACATGCGTGCCTGCATGATAAATTTGTCTGTGGAAGTGTATGCCTCCGATGTTCTGATCATGTTCATCCAGTTCTCTAGGACAGGGCGCATTTGTATGTTATCTGTGGTGCCTGCCTCATAGATTCGGCTGTGATGTGACATCAGCTTCAAGGTGAAAACAGGATCATCCACATTGAAATGAGCACTGAAATACGTCATGCCATCTGATGATACACATTGATTTGTATGTTTGAATCCGGGTGGAATCAGCAGAATCGAACCTTCCTCAACCGTATAGGTATACCCGTGAATCACACTCTCCTGAGTCCCCTTTATAATCAGCATAATTTCAAAGCCCGGATGGCATTCCTCCGGCATCGCCCAACCGTATGGAACTTGTTGGCTGTGCGCTCCATAGAATTTAATGTTACAGTCGATTATAGGCAGCCAGTGAGCCAATGTATGATGTGGCATTTCTCGTAGCTGCGATCGGATATCCATGACATTCACCTCGGAAAAGGGTAAAAACAACTCGCCTTGTACAATCGGCACCCATAGTATACTTCATTATAATCAGTTTAACGCCAACATTGAAAATCGGAGAATAGGAGAGCGTTCGACAGATTACTAAGTGTCTAATGTACTTCAATAGATAATAATGTAAACGTTATCATTTTTCAATTGAATCATTTCATTTTGTATAAATGCCAAGAGCTTCATACTTCCGGATGAAAAGGGGATTTTAACATGGACAAGTTATTGTACGGGGTAGCCTACTATGATGAATATATGCCTTATGAGCGATTGGACAAAGATATTCAGATGATGAAAGATGCAGGCATCAACGTGGTGCGGATTGCGGAATCAACATGGAGTACGCATGAACCACAGAATGGTGTATTCGACTTCTCCTCAGTAGATCGAGTACTGGATGCCATGCATGCGGCGGGCATTCAGGTTATTGTGGGTACCCCTACGTATGCTGTTCCGACGTGGATGGTGAAGGAGCACCCGGATGTTCTAGCAACAACGGTGCAGGGACCTGGGAAATATGGAGCGCGGCAGATCATGGATATCACACATCCGACGTATCTGTTCTATGCAGAACGCATCATTCGCAAGCTGATCTCCCGTGTCAGCAAACACCCTGCTGTGATTGGCTATCAGACGGATAACGAAACGAAGCATTACAACACTGCCGGTAATAACGTACAATTGCAATTCGTCAAATATATGCGTAACAAATTCAGCTCATTAGATGATTTGAACAAGGAATTTGGTCTCGACTATTGGAGTAACCGCATCAATAGCTGGGAGGACTTCCCGTCAGTTGTCGGTACAATCAACGGTAGTCTGGGAGCTGAATTTGCCAAATTTCAACGCCAACTGGTAACCAACTTTCTAGCGTGGCAGGTCGGAATTGTAAATGAGTACAAACAGGCAGGTCAGTTTGTCACCCAGAACTTTGACTTCGACTGGCGTGGATACTCGTACGGCATTCAGGGGGATGTGGACCATTTTGCCGCATCCGAACCTTTTGATATCACCAGTGTGGACATCTACCATCCGTCGCAGGATGATCTGACCGGCATTGAGATTTCATTCGGCGGTGACGTGGCACGTTCCACTAAACAATCGAACTATCTTGTACTCGAGACCGAGGCGCAGGCTTTCTGGCATTGGGTTCCCTACCCTGGACAGCTTCGCCTTCAGGCGTTTAGCCACCTGGCCTCGGGAGCAAACATGGTTGCTTACTGGCACTGGCATTCCTTGCATAATTCGTTCGAGACGTATTGGAAAGGATTGCTGAGCCATGATTTTGAACCGAATCCGGTCTACAACGAGGCCAAAACGATCGGCCGGGATTTTGCCAGACTTAGCCCGCAACTGGTGAATTTGAAGAAAACGAATCGGGTAGCCGTGCTGTTCAGCAATGAGGCGTTGACGTCGATCAAGTGGTTCGGATTTAATTTTACGAGTGACAAAAAATACAACGACGTTATCCGCTGGATGTATGACGAATTATACAAAATGAATATGGGCTGTGATCTGATTGATCCGTCTGTGGAGAGTTATGAAGGCTATGATGTGATCGTTGTGCCTGCTTTGTACGCAGCTTCTGATGCATTGCTTGAGAGGCTGAACCAATTTGTACAGGATGGTGGGCATGTCGTTTACTCCTTCAAGAGCGGATTCGCCAATGAGCATATTAAGGTCCGCTCTACCCGCCAGCCTGGACTGATCAGTGAGGCTTGTGGCATCAGTTACAACCTGTTCGTTGAGCCGAAAAATGTGTCGCTTCGAGATGATCCGTTCGAGGTTGGAGAGGAACAGAATCAGATTCACACCTGGATGGAACTGATTACACCAACAACTGCAGAAGTGCTGGCCTGGTATGATCATCCTCACTGGGGTGAATATGCGGCAATTACCCAGAATGCCTATGGCAAGGGCAAAGCAACGTACGTTGGATGTTATACCAGCTCCGCGGTGATTCGCAACGTGTTGGAGCGTGTCATGAAGGAAGCCGGACTGTGGGGAACCGATCAGGAATTAGCTTTTCCAATTATCGTGAAGAGCGGCGTGAATGAGCAAGGGAATACGATTCGGTATTTCTTTAACTACTCCGATCAGGCTACTTCTTTCGTAAATGCTTATGGGGACGGAACGGAACTTTTGGCAGGAACGGCGGTGTCCGGAGGGCAGAATATGGTGCTTGAACCATGGGGATTCTGCATTATTGAGCAATAATGGGAAATCATAAATGAATTGACAAGTCTGTTTTCAATGATTATAAAAAGAATACCAAGACCAAAGCGCCCTCGGCTTCATGCTGGGGCGTTTATCTTATTTTAGCTCATAGCTCAGGAGTGGATGCCTCGTGTTTACCGAATTATATCGGAAGCTTACTGATCCGTTCAAACGCAGCATTCGCAACAAATTAATCCTCACCATGACGTTTCTGGCCATTCTGCCCGTAATTGCCATGACGGTTGTAGCAGCCGAAAATACCCGTTCTTCCATGGAAGAAGAGATCATGGAGACCAACCGTGCGAATATGAATTGGGCCTCCATCTATTTGGGTGAACAATTCGCGCGGATGAACAATCTCATCTATTCCATTCAGATTAGTGATGAGCTGCATCAGTATCTAGCATTGAATCAGGATGCTCCCGCTGCCAGTCGATTCGATGAGCAGAAGGCTATGTTCAACATGCTGAACAGTGTATATTATTCGGCTGGTAACTATGTATTTGGCGTGGAGTTATACCTGAAGGAACTGGACACGCTTTTCACCTTCAACTCAATGGAAAGCCGAATTCGATCGGTCCCGGACATTCCTGCGGCATACCATGAACTTTTTGAGCAGCATAAGGACTTTACGATTATTAATGATTCGAATGATCCGGAAAAGTTTCATATGACCCGCAGCATGAACCGTTTTGAGGATCAGGCGCAGATCGGCGCAATCAGTCTAGAAGTCAAGTGGGCCGAATTCAATCAGACGCTGGAATTGCTGGACAGCCGGGGGGATTATGCGGTGTACATCGCGGATAGTACAGGAAGTCCGGTTTATCAGCCAAACAAGGAGATACAGCCTTCAGCAGAGGCACTGGAAAAGCTTGCAGCTACGAAGGACAGTTCCGGCTTCATTCGAACAGCCAAGGAATATGTATTCTATCATGCCATTGATCCGTCAGGGATGCGTCTGATCAAAATTGTTCCTTCTCATGTTATCAATGAGAGTGCACTGGACACGATGAAATATGGTCTTGTTGTAGGTGGGCTGGCTACCGTGGTTTCGGTGTTGTTGGCAGCATTTGTGGCTTGGCGAACATCTAAACCGATTGTCAGACTGGCGAATTCCATGAAGGGAATCCAGTTGATCAAGGACAAGGAAGTGGTCCGCAGTGGTCGGGTGGATGAGATTGGCCTGCTGGAGAAAAATCTGCATGGTATGGCAAGCCGCATTAGGGAACATATCCGGGATAACTATCTCATGAATCTGGAGAAACAGACGGCCGAGCTCAAAGCGCTTCAGTCTCAGATTCATCCGCATTTTCTGCAAAATACGCTGCAGATGATCGGAGGTATGGTGTACTCACAGAAGCCGGCAGACAGTTACAAAGTTATTCGTGCATTAAGTGAGATGTTCCGTTATATTGTCAGAGCGCCGGATGGTCTCGTGCCATTGCAGTCCGAATTGGACCAACTGGAGCATTATATGCTCATCCAGAAACAGCGTTTTGGCAGCAGACTTGAATATAAACTTGAGATTGAAGGCGGGCTCAGTGACTGCTACATTCCGAAGTTGTCCCTGCAACCGATTGTGGAGAATGCATTTGTCCATGGTCTGGAGAAAAAGCAGGGAGAGTGGAAATTGCACATTCAAGTTGTTCGACTAGATCATGAGGTAACCATCCGCATTTCCGATAATGGGGTGGGCATGGATCAAGAGAGGTTGGCCGAGATGCAATCGAGACTGTCCAAGCTGTCCCAGCAAGGAGACAGAGTATGGAGCTCGAGCACCAGCATTGGCTTGGTCAATGCCGCATCACGCATCGTGATGCACTTTGGGCCTGCATACGGTATGAACATGGAGAGTGGGGAAGGACAGGGAACCAGTGTCACTGTTCGAATTCCTTGCCATACAGGAGGCGAGATCACGTGAACAAGGATCATTATAGAGTGCTATTAGTGGACGACGAGCCATGGAACAGAGATATTTTGCGCAATTTGGGCACGTGGGATGAGCTTGGCATGGTGGTAGCAGGTGAGGCAGAGGATGGCGGAGAGGCGATCCGGTTGGTTGAGCAGCATCAGCCCAATATTATCATTACAGACATGCGTATGCCGGGTAAAGACGGCGTGGAACTGCTCCAGACGCTAAGTGCACAATATCCGCATATCAAAGTGATTGTGGTTAGTGGATATGATGATTTCAATTATGCGAAACATGCGATTCGTCACCGTGCCGCTGATTATCTGCTCAAGCCGGTAAATCCGGATGAATTGAATAACGTTCTGGCCAAGTGTAAACGTGAATTGGAAAAGACAGAGTCAGGGCCGGAGTCATGGGAACCTTATCCTTCGGCTTTTTCTGGCGAGTTCTCGCTGTTTCAGCAGCAGGCACGCCTACGTTTTAACGACTTGAACGTTCAGGGATTGCATGAGCTGTTCGGGCAGCTGGAGCACCGACTTGATACCAGTGATATCCGAAGACCGCAACAGCTGGGGCGGATCGCATATGAATTGCAGACGCTGCTGGGCGAGCTGTGTGTTTCCAACGGCTTATGTGAGCAACCTGTAGCAGCTGTACTCCCGCCGCCAACTGCTCTGGCGTCCGTCACATCGGCAGTGGACTGGATATCAGCGCCTTACTATTCTTCGTTGGAGCAGCTGATTGCGCAGCGCAAATTCAAGAACAAGCTGAACCTGGATGAGGTGAAGCAATACATCGAGCAGCATTGCATGGAGATGATTACGCTGGAGCAGCTTGCCCAGATCTTTTTTGTTAGCAAAGAATATCTCAGCAAGGTGTTCAAAAAAGAATATAACGTGAATGTGACCGACTATATTGTCCAGTTACGGATGGCAAGAGCCAAGGAATGGGTGCTCGATGATCAGATTCCATTCAAACATATTGCCGAGATGACGGGTTATGAGGATGTATCGTACTTTTACCGGGTGTTCAAGAAACACTTCGGAGTTTCGCCTGGAGAGATGCGAAAGGGACAACCTCGAATATCAGGTAACAGCCCTAAATAATTCATTCACAGAGAGTTTACTATTGGATTAAGGTTTAAAATAATCCAATAAACGAGTCTAATAATGTCCAATGAAGCGCTTTCATTTCGTGATATATAATGATCCTATGAAAGACAAACCAGTTACACCGGGAGGTCATAAGAGATGAAAGTATGGAAAAGCGTAGCAAGTGCGGTACTTGTGAGTGTTCTGCTCGCAGGCTGCGGTGCCAATGCGGGTACGGATGGTAAGGCGGAGGGGACTGCATCGGGCAGTACGGTGACCCTCAAAGTATTCATTGCACAGCCGCGGCTGAAAGAACATTACGATAAATATATAGAACAGTTCAAAGCCAAGGAGAAAGCCGAAAAGAATATTGAGGTCAACGTACAACTGGAGATGCCGCCAGCAGATAATGCGCCGCAGATTCTGAAAACACGACTTGCCTCCAATGATGCACCAGACGTGTTCGCACTTCATGCGGTCAATGAAATTCCACCGTTCAGCAAAGCGGGTTATCTGGAAGACCTGTCGGGTCAGCCTTTTGTCGATAAATTACTGGATTCCGTTAAGCCTTCCGTAACGGATGCGTCGGGCAAAGTCGTGGCCGTTCCTTTGGAAACGTTATCTTGGGGATACCTGTACAATAAGGATATTTTCAAAGAGCAGGGGCTAGAGATTCCTACAACTTTGACGGAAATGAAAGCAGTCGTGGAAAAGCTGAAAGCAGCAAACATCACACCGTTTGAACTGTCCTACAAAGAGGCCTGGATTCCACAACTGTTCCTGCCACTTACTGTAGGTGCACTGACTCAGTCAGAACATAAAGACTTCTTGGATAAGATGAATCAGGATCAAGGTTCCTTCTCGGATATGAAATCCTTGTTCGACATCTTCGATCTCGTCAATGCCAATGGTACGGAGAAAGCGCTCGAAGTGGGCGGCGATGATGGTTCAGCAGCCTTTGCAACAGGCAAAGCAGCAATGTGGATTCAAGGACCTTGGTTCGCAGAAACCATCCTGAAGTCCAATCCGGATATCAACTTCGGCGTAGCTCCACTGCCGATTAATGACAACCCGGATGATACCAAAATCAACCTGAGCACATCGACCTCATTGGCCGTATCTTCCTCCAGCAAAAACAAGGAAGTGGCACTCGACTTCGTAAACTATGTTCTCGATGATAAGGATTCAAGTGCATTCTACGAAGCACTGAAATTCAATCCGGTTGCCAAAATTCATGACTTCAAAAGTTTCCCTTGGGTAGACGATGCCCTGAAATATGTTAATGAAGGCAAAGCGTATCAGGATCCATCCATTCCTCAAGCGGTTAAGGATGAATCAGGCAAAGCACTGCAAGGTTACTACTCCGGACAACTGGATCAGCAGCAGGTGATTGATGCGCTCGACAAGGCGTGGAAATCCTACAACAAAGTCAACAAGTAAGCAGATGAAACGGCTGGCATAACGGTCTTCGTTCCCCCGTTTCCGCGAGTCTGCTTATAGTGAAAAGGGGGAGAACCAATGGCTACGAATGTATTCAAGAAGTATCTGTCGCTGCTAGCGTTCACTGCGCCTGCCTTTGTCATCTATGCCATTTTCCTGCTGTATCCCACATTTAGTGGCTTGTTCTACAGCTTGACGGACTGGAATGGTCTGAACCAGGATTACAGTTTTATCGGTCTGGGGAACTTCGTGGAGCTGTTCAAGGAAGATCCCGACTTTCTGAATTCCCTATGGTTCACGTTAAAATATGTGGTGTTTATGCTGATTCTGCAAAATGGAATTGCCTTGCTGCTCGCCGTGTTCATTGAGACACGGACGCGCAGCAAGGGGTTATTCCGGACCCTGTTTTTCATGCCGAACATGATCAGTACAATCATCAGCGCCTTTATGTGGACATTCATCTTCTCCCAGGTGCTGCCGCAGCTGGCCGAGAAGTTGGCGGTCTCCTTTTTGGACCAACAGTGGCTGGGTGATCCGAAATTTTCATTCTACTCCATCCTGATCGTATCGCTCTGGAATGGTGTGGGGTATATGATGATCATCTATCTAGCTGCACTCCAGGGTGTGCCGAAGAGTCTGAAGGAAGCGGCTGTTATTGATGGAGCCAACGCGTTCCAGGTACTGCGTAATGTCGTTTTGCCGATGATTACTCATGCCGTGACAATCTGTTTCTTCCTGACACTGAACGGTGCCTTCAAAGTATTTGAAGTTGTGTACGGTCTGACAGGTGGCGGTCCAGGCAGAGCCACTCAGGTCATTACGATGAATATCTATGAAGAGGCATTCTCCAACAATTTTAGATACGGATATGCCAGTGCCAAGTCGGTTGTGTTATTCGTCATCGTGCTCATCTTCACACTCATTCAGATTACGGTGATGAAGAAGAAAGAGGTGGAAGCATGAGGATGCAACGAATTAACAGCTACCTGATTCGACTGCTGCTGGTGCTGGGCTCCCTCGTCGCAATGCTGCCAATCTACATGGCGATTGTGAACTCATTCAAAACACAAGGCGAAATGTTCCAGTCCTTTATAGCTCTCCCAACGACATTTCATTGGGAAAACTACTCGGATGCATTTCACAAAATCAATCTACTGGGCAGCTCCTTGAACTCGGCGATTGTATCCTTCCTAGGGATTGGCGGTATTGTATTCTGCGCTTCATTGGCCGGCTACAAGCTTTCGCGTACTTCAGGCAGATTGAGCAACCTGATTTTCTTCCTGTTCGTGGCATCCATGCTCGTTCCTTTTCACTCGATCATGATTCCGCTGACACGGGTTGCGAAAGGGCTTCACGTCCAAGGAAGCACATACGGATTGGCCCTGATCTATATCGGACTTGGTGTGAACATGGCGATCTTCCTGTATCACGGGTTTGTTAAGTCTATCCCGCGTGAATTGGAAGAATCGGCACAGATGGATGGATGTAATGAGTTCCAGACGTTCTTCCAGATCATCTTCCCACTGTTGCTGCCAATTACGGTCACTATCGCCATCTTGGACTTCCTGTGGATATGGAATGACTTCCTGTTGCCGCTGCTCATGCTGACGGATGTGAATCGTTATACGCTGATTCTGTCCACGAACATGCTGTTTGGCGAGTACAACAAGGAATGGCCGTTGATTCTGTCCTCCCTGGTACTTACCGCGATTCCGGTGGTTCTCATCTATGCGTTCTTCCAAAAGTTCATCATGGAGGGTATTGCAGAAGGTGCGGTAAAAGGGTAAGGAAAACCTGCGACCTTGACGTATCTGTCTCATTAATACAAAAACTCAAAGAACCGCCTTGATCAGAGGGATGTCATTCCTTCCGATCAAGGCGGTCTTTTATTTCATGATGACATCAGCTGTTTGACTGCCTGTGCCAGCAAGTGAAGACCGCGCTCCATCTCATCCGGTGAAGCATAGGCATAGGACAGACGAATGTGCTCTGCATCTAGGCGGTCATAGAGATAACCCGGATGAATCAGCACATGATTCTCCAGACAGGCATGGAACAGTTCGCGAATGGATAGAGGACTGGTGGTAAATCGGAGCCAGATATAAAAGCCTCCGGCAGGTATGCTCCACTCGGCGAGTTCACTGAAATCGCGTTGCAGAAGTTCAAGCATAAAGTCTCTGCGTTTGCGAAGTTCTGGCCGCAGGCGATCCATATGTTGCTCGTGGTATCCATCGGCAAACCAGAGTGCAGCAGCCTCCTGAGCGAGGGAGCTGGTGCCATAATCCGTCTGCATCTTGATGTCTGCGAGGCGACGGATGACCGGCTCCGGCCCAGCCAGCCAGCCGAGGCGCAGACCGGGGCTTACCGCCTTGGACAAGGTGCCCATGTGCAGCACCCGTCCTTCTTTATCACGCGCCTTCAGCGATGGCGGCGGGGGCTCGTCCAGCCACAGGTCGCTGTAGGCGGCATCCTCCAATATGGAGATGCCGGTGTTCCGCGCTGTGGCGAGCAGTTCTTCCCGGCGGCTGTCACTCATGACGGAGCCGGTAGGATTGTGGAAGCTCGGAATCGTATAGAGCAGCGAGATGCTGTCCCTGTTTGCATTATTCTGTACGGCATCTTCCAGACGCGGAATGTGTAATCCTTCGGCATCCATCGGAATGCCACTCATTTTTAATCCGGCCGATTGGAAAGCATGAATGGAGTACAGATAAGATGGTTTCTCCAGCAGGACTGCCGATCCGCGGGGCAGAAGTCCAACTGAAATAAGGTGAAGTGCCTGGAGAGAGCCGGATACGATCAGAATGGAGTCAGGGGAGGCTTGGATGCCGCTTGCTTGCAAGTAAACAGACAAAGCCTGTCGGAGCTCCAGACTACCCTGAGGTTCGAGGTAGTTTAGTGTACGAGAACGACTGGATAGAGCAAGGAGGATGTCGTTAAAAGCCTCCTGGGGCATCAGCTCAGGTGCAAGCTCACCTGTACCAAGCCTGATGATGCCTGGCTGGAACTCAGCCTGGTTAATCTGCTGTACCTCTGGCAGATTGGGGTAATACCAGCCTTCTTCGATGGCTTCCTCCCAGTTGGGTAAGGGTAAGGCTCCGTGAGCCAGCGCATGCCAGCCAGAGCCACAGACATATGTTCCGCCACCATGTCTGCCTTCAATCATGCCTGCGGCGGCCAGATTTTCCAGTGCAGTGACCAGCGTGCTGCGGTTCACACCCATGGTTTGAGCCAATGTCCGTTGTGAAGGAAGCCGATATCCTGCTGTCCATTCCCCGGCAGTAATTTTCTCGCTGATATAGACTTCAATCTGTCGGTACAGAGGTAGGGAATGGGTGGGGTCCGGCTTCCAGCTGCCCCCCTGTCGATAATCAGAACGATTCATGGGCAGGTTTGCCTCCTTTTTAGAATGAGTGATGGGATTTACGTTCTCTCTTATTTTGAACACTATATCATTTGGTTGGGTCCAATGCCATCCAAGTGGTTGGTTACGCCTGACATTATCTCTACTATTATGGAGGCATGTCTAAGGGGGATGAACGATGGGGGTAATTATTCACGCGGTGGTGCTAGCGTTTGGCCTGATTTTGCCACTTGGTGTACAAAATGTATTTATTTTTAATCAGGGCATGAGTCAGCGAAGTTATGCACGGGCGCTGCCAGCGATAGTAACCGCAGGACTCAGTGATACGTTGTTGATTGGAGCAGCCGTCGGAGGGGTGTCCCTCATTTTGCTGCAATGGCCGCTGCTGGCCAATGTATTGTATGCAGGAGGGAGTGTGTTTTTGCTCTATATGGCATGGAGCATTTGGAAGTCTTCCGGGCCTGCGAATAGTTCAGCAGCAGTGCTGTCTGCGGGAAGACAGATCGCCTTTGCTGCTTCCGTTTCCTTGCTTAATCCGCATGCCCTGCTGGACACGGTAGCCGTAATCGGCACCAGCTCACTTCAATACGAAGGGATGACACGCTTTTATTTTGCAATAACGGCGGCAGTGGTATCATGGGTATGGTTTCTGGGACTGGCAGGTGCAGGCAGGCTAGTAGGTAGAAGAGATCGTACAGGCCGGGTCAGTGTTTTCTTCAATCGATTATCCGCTGTAGTCATGGTCGGAATGGCGGGCATGATGCTGTGGAAGCTGATCCTCTCGTAAAAATAGAAAAGAATCCCCTCACGTTAAACGTGCGGGGATTGTTTATATGCTGGCCTTATACTTAATGCGCCAAATGAGTATTCTATCTTAATCTGCCTTCAATAGCATGGATTCAATGAATGACTTGAGATCCTGGGATGCATTGTTCAGTTGATCAATCACCTCGCTGAACTCGGTGACGAGTTCGGCCTGCTGGTTGCTGGATTGGGCGATGGATGTAATCTCCTGTTCCATCTGACGAATCGAATGCTGTACTTCCTTCAAGGAACGTTCAATATTCACTGTAGCTTCTTTGGTTCCGGTGGATAATTTGCGTACTTCGGTAGCAACAACGCCAAAGCCAGCGCCTGCTTCTCCTGCTCGAGCTGCTTCAATGGCAGCATTCAGGCCTAGCAGATTCGTTTGCTCCGAAATTTCACGAATGAATGAAGCTACCTTGGTGACTTCACTGGAATTTTGCACCGCCATCCGTGTGTTGTCCAAAATCTGTGAAGATGAAGCGGTCAGTTGTTGGGATTGGGCAGCTACGGTCTGAACCATATCGGTTAACTTACCGCTGATTTCTCCGATCAATTCGGTGAAGTGCTCCAGTTTTTCCTCGTTTTTGAGTGAAAATCCAATGGCCAATGCACCTACGATCTGGCCTGCTTCATCGCGAAGTGGGGTAGCCGCAGAGTTAATGGGAGTCCCGTAATGATGCGCTTCAATACGATTGGCTGAAGTCTCACCATCGATAAGTGCCCGGCGTAGTGTAGGATCTTCAAGTGAGATCGGATCTCCAGCCTTGATACCCAGATCAAGATCTTCGCTCCGTACGTAATACCGGAACTGCTCCATATCGGTAACAGCAATCATCAAATCATTTTCCTTGAGCATGATTTTAAAATACGGGCTTGCTGCAACAAGTGCTTCAACAATATTCAATTGGATCAACTCCTATATATGTGTGCGTATGATCTTGATGTATTGTATATTCATCGTCAAAATTGCGGGATTCTTGAAGGCCTAAAGAGGGCATATGGCAGATTAATTTTATTTTAATCTTGGAATCAGGAATGCTATATAAGTTCAACTAATGATTATTACACACACAGGTACTCCAATGACAGAACAACCTTCCGATCGCTGTTATCCCCAGATTTTTTGGATTCCCTTTTCCAAAGGGGAAAATCCGGGGATAAAGCGTATGCTTCCGATGTAGCTTTCTTTCAGAAAGCTTTTAGGCGAACGCTTCGCTTCTTCAGGTTATTTCTGTCCTCTCCGTTATAGTGTAATGTTTAGTTGAACAAATACAGAAAAAAGATAAATACATAATCCAAAAAGCTGCTGAAGACAGAACGTCCTCAGCAGCTTTTGGTACAACAATGATTGTTACAATCATGAAGTAAATCGAAATTATTATATTCTTTATATCTGCCTGCTCTGATGCACATAAATATGGATGTGTTACCCGCCAGATCACGCTTTGCCTATCCGCCGATCTGGGACATGCGTCGTACCGTCGGTGTATGACTTTGCATTTTCTGCTCCAGGGCAAGCGCCATTTCATGATTCTTCGGTTTGGTGCCAAGCGCTTTGAGGAAAAGAGCTGCCATAGCATCGGGGGCATCTACGAAGCGGCGAACGTTGTATTCATCCGACCAGTACAGACAAGCTTTGATATGTCCGTCTGCTGTCAGGCGGAGACGGTTGCAGTTATCACAGAAGTGATCACTGACCGGATGGATCAATCCGAATGTCCCTTGTGAACCGGCAATCTTCATGTTTCGTGATGGACCATTTCCTGCCGGACCTGCCGTATTTTCCACCGTCCAGCCAGCTTCTGCGCATACATCGGTGACTGCTTCCAGCGGCAAATACGATTTGCGCCATGAATCTGAAGCCTGCCCAATCGGCATATATTCAATGAAGCGCACATGCAGTGGCTGATCTATGGTCATGGCAATGAAATCCTTAATCTCATCATCATTGATGCCCTTCATTAACACGACATTCAGCTTGATCGGAGCAAGTCCAACTGCCGTGGCGGCTTCAATACCTTTCAGTACCTTATTTACATCCCCGCCGCGAGTAATCATGGAGAAACGGCTCGCTTGCAGGGAATCCAGACTGATGTTAATCCGGTTCAGTCCGGCGTCCTTCAGGGCCTGAGCCTGTTTATCCAGCAGCAATGCATTGGTAGTCAACGCAATATCTTCAATCCCGTCAATGGCCGAGATCATACTTACGAGTTGATGCAGATCTTTCCGTACCAGAGGCTCGCCTCCGGTCAGACGGACTTTTCGCATTCCCATTGGAGCCAGCACTTTAAGCACCTGGGCGATTTCCTCGTAGCTCATAATTTGGTCATGTGGGGCAAATTCCATGCCTTCTTCGGGCATACAGTACACACAACGCAAATTACAGCGGTCCGTAACAGAAATACGGATGTAGTCATGTATTCTGCCAAAAGAATCCTGGAGCATTTCCATGCAGATCACCCTTTCATTGATTCAGATTGGAAAGCTTCTATATGAAATGAACCGACAATGTCTAAACGAACAGTTGCATCAAATTTTAGCTATTTCTCCAATCCGCGTCAATGATGACGTCAGATAATCGCGTTTTTATCGGGATGGGTCAGTTGGAATTGTCCGACAAGCTGTTGCAAGAAGACCGTGATGGCTTCTACATTGTGCGATGAATGCTGAACGTGCAGCATGTCGTTAATAAGCTCGACCATCTCGGTCTCCACCTCCGAAGACGTGGAACGATTTTTGTGGCTGATGGCGGCGATATTCTCCATCAATACCACGACCTGATCCACAACCTGTGTTCTTTGGGGTTCTTCAGCCGTCGCACTTTGGAGTAACTGTGAAGCAGCCTGAACAAGCGTGGTGCCTTCAGCCAGCACCTGATCGCCTTCCTTGATAGATTGCGAGGCTGCTCCTGCCGCTACAGAGATATTATCCAGAATCTGATGAATATCTTCAGTGGAGGAACGGGATAATTCGGCAAGCTTGCGGATTTCTCCAGCAACGACGGCAAATCCACGTCCGTGTTCGCCGACATGGGCTGCTTCTATGGAAGCATTCAGTGCGAGCAGGTTGGTCTGTGCCGAAATTTCATCAATGACAGCAAGTGCGCGGTAGATGTCCTGCATGGTCGCCATAAAGGATAAAATCGTATGGTTGGTGTCGGACACGGCTCCCGAGATCTGAGTCATTTTGTCTCCGATACGCTCCACTTCCTGACGGGCAACGTCAATCTGCTCTGTGGCAGACACTTCAAGCTGCTGTAGGGTGAGGCGCATTTCGTCGGCGGCTACTTTGGCCTGATCTAGGTCCTCAAGCTGCTTGCGTATCCCCTGAATCATGGAGCCAAGTTTAAGATTTACACGTTCGGTTGTTCCCTGTGTAGTTTCCGTTGACGCCCGCATCTGGTGCTGGTTGTTCATCACATCAACGGTGGCAAGCTGTACTTTGAGCATAATTCCTTCCAGAGAGTCGATCATATTGTTGATCCATTTCGCCAGTTCACCTGATTCATCCTGGGCAAAAGCCGACGTGTCCAGACGCTGGGTCAGATCCCCTTTGCCTTCGGCGTTAATCCGAATAAATCGGCTAATGCGGCGCAAATCCTCATGGACCCGTTGAACATGTTTTCGTTGCAGCTGGCTTGCAGTCAGGAATCCATAGATGACATTAAAGGCAGCGATGGCTGCTGCGCTCCATGCACTTCCAGTCAGCGCATATACAAGTGCTGCTCCTACAATCCCTGACAACAGGATGTACAAGCTGTGCTGCTTGAATTGACGCCAGCCTATGCTGCGTATCCGATACACTTCCTCCAGATCGCCTTCACACATCATGCCCCACAGATCCGGAGAGTGGGGCAGCTGGAATGTGATGCCTTTACCAATAACTGAAATATGACGATAGTCCGAATAACCCGGAAAAGCCACAAACAGATTGGAGCCATTGCGAATGGTATTCGCTACACCAGGATGAAGTTCGTTGGTGGAAGGATCGGTAAACATCAGTTCCAATTCGGTATGCTCTTTAACAGATACAACGCCCCATTCAGTGGTTACGCCGTCCTTCAGATTCTCCCCATGGGTGAATGTATGATCCTCGAAGCGGCTACGGGACAGGGCAGTCCCGGGTTGAAGCGTGGGTCGAAGTCTTGATTCAGCCATAAAAAGATAATTATCCCCGGAATCGGGGTAGATGTGGCCTGATTCACGCTGGATCAGATCGCCCAATACATCATTAGGCACGCGATTGCACAGGGAACCGATGTAACGACCGTTTTCCATGATCGGTACGATAAACATCAAGGTTACATCATCGTGAAACGTGGAAGAACGTGGTCCAATTTCTAGTGTGAGCGGATCAGAATAAGGTCCAAACAGGCACTTTTGTCCGTTGATATCCGCTTGGGTATACCTCAGTCCTGGCCCGATCAAAGCATTTCCATCTTCGTAGACTTGTCCAATATGTTTCTTATATGTAGAAAATACAACCTGGTTTTGCTCGTTAAGCATAAAAAGCTCAGTACTATCTGTAGCGCGTACATAACTTGCTGCGAACCATACCTCCAATCCATGTACATCTTCCGTGCCTTGCAACATACCTTGCGGATGAACAGCTCGTACCTGCTGAAGCAATCGATCCAGATGATTCCACTGCTCCTCAGCCCAATCCATCAAGAGCTGCCGCCGGGTCTCGGCGATGCCCTCAAAGATTTCCTCTACGTCTTGCTTCATATTTGCATTCAACCGATACGACCGCCACAGCGGCCACCCTTTTCTCCATCCCAGCCAATCAAACATACGGACCACCCCGATTTCTGATTTTAAAAATCTTTTGCGAGACTGTTCGGAAACGCGATTATCCAGCCACTATGGGTGGTGGACGGGAATCAATGACACCGCCTTCATGATTCCAGAACCAGACACCGTATCGGGGCGAGATTTCACGTCCTTCTATATGAGCATTTTGCAAAATGCTGTTATCAATGTTTATACAAGAAAATCAACAAGAATACGAGGGTATATGTCATATTTTCCGAATATTTATTCAATAAATACAAATGATTATGCGCCTTTACTTGGATATTACAAGAGTTCTGTGTGAGTGAAGCATATGTTAGATAACATACACGGACATTGACATGTTTAGGACTGAGAATCGGTATCATTTTACACTGTGTAACATGAACAGGCCCATACTCAAAACAGTCTGTATAATGTAATCCCCGCCCAAAGATATATAGTATTACCTAACAAGCAAAACCTGTTACGTTCGTGTATATAAACCTTCCATTCAGCCTTGGTGTGAAAAGATTGCGAGCTTCCCGCGAAAAGGAGAATGCCCATGTCCTCTATCATCGTCCCCGACACCTGTCATATTGAGCTGGATCACGTGTCCGTTGTATTTGGCAGTGGAGCACAACAAGTTACCGCTCTGTCCGACGTTTCATTTCAAATTCATTCCAATGAATTTGTCTCTCTGCTTGGCCCCTCGGGGTGTGGCAAGTCCACACTGCTGCGACTCGTAGCCGATTTGCTCCAGCCAACGACAGGCAGCATCCGGGTTGCCGGGGAAGAACCAGAGCGGGCGCGGTTGCAGCGCCAGTTCGGTATTGTCTTCCAGACTCCAGCTCTGTTCGATTGGCGCACGGTACGCCACAATGTGGAGCTTCCCCTGGAGCTGCTCGGCACAAGCCGGAAGGAGTGCCGCCGCATAAGTGGTGAACTGCTTGAAATGGTCGGGCTGACCCGCTTCGCTGACCATTATCCATGGCAGCTCAGTGGGGGCATGCAGCAGCGTGTTTCCATTGCACGTGCACTCGCGCTTGATCCGCCATTGCTGCTTATGGATGAACCTTTCTCCGCATTGGATGAATTTACGAAGGAGAAGCTGCAACTGGAACTGCTTGATATTAAGCGATCTACAGGCAAGACATTCCTTTTTGTTACACACAGTATCCCCGAAGCCGTATTTCTATCTGACCGCATCATCGTCCTCTCCGCACACCCCGGTCAGGTGCACTCCATTCATTCCGTCAACCTGCCAGCCGAGCGGGATCGAGAGCTGAGGGAAACCGAAGCCTTTTACCGCATGATGACCACCATCCGCAATTGTTTCTATGAGGAGCGTGATCCAATCCATGTTCCTGCACACCAGTAAGCTGGGTTTTCGCTCCTGGGTAATGATCTGGATTTTGTCCGTATTGCTGCTGTGGGAAGGTATTGCCTGGATTCTCCACTTGTTCATGTCACCCCAGCAGGCAGCATCCCGTCTTCCATATCTCCATGAGGTTCTTGCAGCCCTGTTTCGTTACTCAGGCACATTGGCTGAACAGGGGGCCGTAACGTTTGGGAATGCAGCAATCGGTTTTGCCGGTGGAACTGTGTTGGGCCTGCTGCTGGCTCTGCTCATGAGTGTGGCGGTTTGGGTGGAGCGTACCTTATCTCCGTATGTCATCTCTTCCCAGATGGTGCCCGTAATCGGTCTTGCGCCCATTGTCTATGGGATTATCCATAACGCCGAGTGGGCCCGAATTATAATGGCGGCTTACGTTACGTTCTTCCCGATTATCATCCACACACTCAAAGGATTAAAAAGTGCAGCACCGGAGCATCTGGAGCTTATGCGTTCCTGTGGAGCTTCCCTGCCTGCGCGTTATGTCAAATGTCTGCTGCCTTCTGCACTGCCTGGTCTGTTTTCCGGTATGAAAATAGCTGCTCCACTTGCAGTCACCTCTTCCATTGTGGTGGAGCTAATGGGAGCCCCGGATGGACTTGGGGTACTGATGGTCAGTTCCTTGTATTACGGCAGTGCCCAAATCGGCATGTTCTGGGCAACCATCATGCTCAGCATTGGCATTGGACTCATCTCGTATCTTGCCATCAGCCTTGCTGAGCGCTGGCTAACCCCATGGCAGCCTGAATTCAGGGCCAAGGGAGGGCATGCTGCATGATGAATGAAAGTGTGATGGTAAGCCGCAAAGGTGAGGAGGGTGCGACGGCAGCTGTCGCAGGCACGGCATCTATTGGGGAGTCTATCGCGGATTCGGTTAGGGTACCATCTCCTTCAAGTACGGATATCGATGGACATCAGGGACAAGCCGGACAGAGGCGGCTGGTTAGTAGTGTTCGCAAAAGATCAATTGGATTGCGCCTATTGCCGTGGCTTGCCGGAGCCTTATTTCTAACCCTGTGGCAGCTTCGATTGTTCCATCAGTTATTCTCGCTTGAAAGTTACCAATTGCCTGTTCCGTCAGCGATTGCAGCGTCCATCAAGGAAAATGCAGAGATGCTTTTCCGATACGCGATGTATAGCGGAACCGAGATGCTGGGTGGCTTTCTGCTCGGCTCCTTGCTGGGAGCCTTGGCCGCTGCGGGTGCATCCTTCTTCCCGACGAGCGGCAGGGCGGCGGTTGCCGTGATGTCAGCACTGAACGCCGTTCCGATTGTTGCGCTGGCCCCAATTATGAACAACTGGTTTGGGGATGGTATCTGGTCCCGAATTGCCGTCGTGGCTGTAATTACGATGGCTGCCATGGCTGTGAGTTTATTCAAGGGTTTGACCTCGATTCAGCCGCAATACAGTGATCTGATGGGTGGTCTTGCCGCCAGTAGGATGCAGGTTTTCGTGAAGCTGCGCTGGCCACATGCGCTGCCTTCCCTCTTCGCAGGTCTGAAAATTAATATGTCGACCAGCATTATTGGCGTCATTGTGGGTGAATTTTTCATCGCCTCCCAGGGGCTGGGTTACTTACTCTCGGATCAGATCCGACTGGCAAACATGCCACTTGCCTGGTCCTGTATTGTTATCGCCGCCGTGCTCGGTATTGTGTTGTATGAAGCCGTCGTTCTGGCCGAAAAACGGCTGACCCCGTGGAATCGTGCACATACAGACCCGTAAAGCTCATCCAGGTGCTAACCTTCCACAGATCGATTGACTCGTGAAGCAGATTTCACAGTACCTGATTGAAGATCCTTATATAAACAGGGGGTTGTTCTGTATATGTACAAAACGTTAAAACCGGGTTTTCTGGTATTGGTACTGTTGGTCGTTGCGATACTGGGAGCGTGCTCCGCGAAATCAGAGCCGTCCGTCACCCCTGCTGCTGCCAGCTCGGAGGGAGCGGAAGGGTCAGATCAGCCCTTAACCAAAGTGAAGATTCAGCTCAAATGGGTGCCGCAGGCTCAGTTCGCGGGGATATACGCCGCTAAGGAAAAAGGTTTCTTTGCAGATGAAGGTATTGATGCCGAGATCATTCCGGGTGGCCCGGATATCGTGATCGAACAGCAGGTGGTCAACGGCGCAGCCGATGTGGGCATCACCGGAGTGGACAGTTTGCTGGTCAGCCGGGATAACGGCCTTCCGCTCGTCTCCCTCGCCCAGATTTCGCAGAAGAGCAGTTATCGATTGATTGCGAAGAAGTCCGCAGGTATTACCGATCCCGCCCAGATGAAAGGCAAGAAAGTGAGCACATGGTTTGGTAGCCAGCAGTTTCAGGTTCTCGCTTTTATGGAGAAGAACGGCCTTGATCCAAAGAAGGATATTGAACTGGTGAAGCAGGGCTTCACGATGGATCAGTTCTTCAACGATCAGGTTGATGTCGCCACGGCAACGATTTATAACGAATATCACGTGGTACTTGAAAGTGGGACGAAGGAGTCCGACCTGGATGTATTCAACATTGAGGATGCCGGGGTAGGTATGCTGGAGGATACGCTGATCGCGAAGAAGGATTGGGTGGACAGTAATAAAGAGCTCGCGGTGAAAGTGACCCGTGCCGTTCTGAAAGGCTGGAACTACGCCATCGACAATCAGAGTGAAACGGTGGATATCGTCATGAAAAATGTGACGGACGGCAGCACGACCCGCGAACATCAGGTAACCATGCTCGAAGAGATTGCGAAGCTGATTCGCCCGGAAGGATTTACGGAGAAACAAGTGGGCAGTTTTGTGGATGAATCGTTTACCCGGACTGCGGATATTGCCCTGAAGTATGGCCTGATCAAGAAAGCAGCCAATCTGGACGAAGTACTGGAGAAAAGCATCTATGAAGAAGCGGTGAAGGGTGTGACGAAATAAATAAGCGTGGAGCGTTCGGAAATAATTACTGCAATCGGAGTGGTCAAGTGTAAAGTCCATAGGTTCAGCTTGGAGAGGAGGAAGACGAATGAGCTCAGTGGATCAGCAACCCCAACCGCTTGGTGGTACGAAGGAAGAGTGGCTGGAAAAGGATCGCAAATATGTGTGGCATCACATCTCGCCTCATAACGATCATCCGATGATTGCCGTTAGCGGGGAGGGCAGCTGGATCACGGATCAGGATGGCACACGGTATCTGGATGCGATGTCGGGACTGTGGTGTGTGAACGTTGGGCATGGACGCGAGGAAATTGCCCAAAGTGCCTATGAGCAGATGAAAGCTCTCGCGTACGTGCCCATGACCCAGAGCCATGAGCCGGCGATTCTGCTGGCAGAGAAGCTGAACGACTGGCTGGAGGGGGAGTATCGCATCTTCTTCTCCAACTCGGGTTCAGATGCCAATGAGGTGGCGTTCAAAATAGCCCGTCAGTTTCATCACCAGAATGGTGAGCCGACCCGTCACAAATTCATCTCCCGTCACCGCGCCTACCACGGTAACTCCATGGGTGCGCTGGGCGCTACCGGGCAAGCCGCCCGCAAAATCAAATACGAGCCGCTGGGCGTAGGCTTTTCTCATGTACCACCTCCCTATTGCTACCGCTGTCCGTTTGGACGAATTAAGGATGGATGCGGACTGGAATGCGCCACTATCTATGAAGAGGTTATTCGCTGGGAAGGGCCGGAGACGGTAGCTGCGGTCATTATGGAACCGGTCATTACAGGGGGCGGCATGATTGTCCCGCCTCCGGAGTACATGCGTACCGTGCAGGAGATTTGTGAACGTTATGGCGTGCTGTTAATTGTGGATGAGGTCATCTGCGGATTTGGCCGCTCCGGGCAAAAATTCGGTCATCAGAATTACGGAGTGCAGCCCGATATCGTCACGATGGCAAAGGGTATGACAAGTGCGTACGCTCCACTATCGGCGACAGCCGTTCGAGCGGATCTGTATGACACGTTCAGAGAACCTGGACCCGATTCACACTTTCGTCATGTGAATACGTTCGGGGGCAATCCTGTATCCTGCCGGGTGGCACTGGCGAATCTCGAAATTCTGGAACGAGAGAATCTGGTCAGCCGTGCTGATGAACTTGGATACCTGCTTCGGGATAAGCTGGAGCCGCTGCTGGAGTTATCGGTGGTTGGAGATATCCGCACATTTGGCTTTGCCTGCGGGGTGGAGCTGATTGAAGCCGATGGTTCGCCTGCTCATGCGGATAAGGTCATGAAAGTACTGGCAAGCTGCAAACAGGACGGCGTCCTGATTGGCAAGAACGGCGATACCGTGCCGGGATTTGCGAATATTTTGACCATCTCACCGCCGTTTGTCACCACTGAGGAAGAATTGGACCTGATCGCTGGTAGTTTGCTGGCTGCACTACGCAGTTTGGATGCAGGGTAGTGATGGAGGGCGAAGCGGAAATCTAGGTGGGATCTTTATTTATATCGTACTTGCGAATATGCATAAGGAGGCGATGGAGGGTGCAGACCACTACCGGGAAAATCATCAATCAGCTGCGTCTGGATGATCGAATTGAACAGTTGTCCCGTATTGGCCGAATTATGGAGACGGGTGTCTGTCGACTAGCCTTAACCCCAGAAGACATGGAGGGCATTATCCAGGTTCGCCTTTGGATGGAAGAGGCTGGGCTTGTGACTCGGCTTGATCCGTTTGGCAATTTAATTGGTCGCTTTGAAGGTACAGATTCGTCCCTGCCGATCCTTATGATTGGTTCACATATCGATTCCCAGCCGTATGGCGGTCGGTATGATGGAGCCATCGGCGTCCTTGGCGCGCTGGAAGCTGTACAGTGTCTGATGGAACAAGGCATTCGCCCTCGGATGCCCATTGAGGTCATTGCTTTTTGTGATGAAGAGGGCTCGCGTTTTAACAAAGGATTATTTGGTTCAAGTGGCATAACCGGACAGTTGGAAGAGGGAGAATTGGAGCGAAAGGACAAAAATGGGGTGACCCGACGAGAGGCATTGGAGGCCTTTGGCTGTGCACCCGAACAATTCGCCGAAGCGATCTATCCGGCTGGTTCGATTGGCAGTTATCTGGAGCTGCATATTGAGCAAGGACCTGTTCTCGAATCGCTGGCCGCTCCGGTAGGTCTGGTGACTGGCATCTCTGGCCCTTTGTGGCTCACGGTGACAATGAAAGGCATGGCAGGGCATGCCGGTTCCGTACCAATGGGGATGCGTCATGATGCGCTGGTGGGCAGCGCCAAGGTCATTGCGGCTTTTGACGATATGGTCAGAGAAGAACCGGAAGCTCCGACAGTAGGGACCGTGGGGAGCCTCCGTGTCTTCCCGGACTCACGCAACATTATTCCTGAGCAGGTCAGCTTTACGGTTGATTTGCGAGATATGGAGATGGAGCGTAGAAATCGGCTTGAAGGAAGGTTAATGAGCCTTTTGGATGACGTCAGCTCGAAATATGGCCTGACCTACTCCTTGACCGAAGATACCAACAGTGAACCGCGATATTGTGCAGAACGAATCAAGAATGCCATTCGCTCGTCTGCCGAAGAGATCGGCCTGCCTTTACCAGAGCTGATGAGTGGACCGTTCCATGATGCGCTGGCCCTTTCTTACGTGTGTGACTATGGCATGATCTTTGTTCGCAGCAAAGATGGGGTCAGCCATCATCCAAGTGAGTATTCTTCGCCCGAGGACATTGCTCTCGGTACAGAAGTGTTGTACCGCACGATCAGGCAGATGTGCAGCCCGGAAATTGCGAGTAACGGGACGGACGTGTAAAAGCTGTCCATATCAAACCATTTCCCAAGGAGGCGATGTGACATTATGGGCAAAATCAGTATCGGATTGATTCAGGCTTCGCACGAGGTTGAAGGCTCGGCCCCAGTTGAAGTGCATAAGGAGGCCGCCATTCAGAAACACATTGCACTGGTGCGTGAAGCGGCTGCTCGTGGAGCACAGATTATTGGCTTGCAGGAAGTGTTCTACGGACCTTACTTCTGCACGGAGCAGAGCTCCAAGTGGTATGCATCTGCCGAGCAGGTGCCGGAAGGACCGACGACCAGGCGTTTTCAGGAGCTCGCCAAGGAGCTTGGGGTGGTAATCATTTTGCCTGTATATGAGGTAGAAGGAATTGCTACGTACTACAATACGGCTGCTGTTATAGATGCGGACGGCTCCTACCTGGGGAAATACCGCAAACATCATATTCCGCATGTGGAAGCAGGCGAAGGCACGAATGGATTCTGGGAAAAATATTATTTCAGACCCGGTAATCTGGGCTATCCGGTATTTGATACAGCCTACGCCAGAGTGGGCGTGTACATCTGTTATGATCGTCATTTTCCGGAAGGAGCACGACTTCTTGGGCTGGCTGGTGCTGAGATTGTATTCAACCCTTCCGCAACGGTAGCCGGAACATCGGAATATTTGTGGAAGCTGGAGCAGCCTGCCCATGCGGTAGCTAATGGCTATTATGTGGCTGCCATTAACCGAGTGGGAGTGGAATCGCCATGGAATATGGGTGAATTTTATGGTCAGTCGTATCTGGTGGACCCGCGAGGCAGGATGGTTGCCATGGGCAGCAGGGATCAGGATGAGGTTATCATTGGCGAGATGGATACGGAGTTGATTCGGGAAGTACGCAATGTGTGGCAATTTTACCGCGATCGACGGCCTGAGACCTACGAACATCTCGTTAACCTGTAGCAGTGGCCTGGAATAAAAATTTGGGGATAACAGAGATCAACCTTGGAGGTGTAAGACATGATGAACAGCGCAGGAGCAACGTTGTCCGATTACGGATGGGAGAGTCGTTTTACCGAAATGAAGCCTGCAATGACGGGCAAGGAAGCGATGGAGGAATCGAACCGCTGTCTGTACTGTTATGATGCACCGTGTATCAAGGCGTGTCCAACCGACATTAATATTCCTTCGTTTATCAAAAAAATCTCGACAGGTCACCTCAAAGGCTCGGCTCGGACCATTATGGAAGCCAACCCGGTAGGTGCTAGCTGTGCACGGGTCTGCCCGACAGAGGAACTGTGTGAAGGCGCTTGTGTACTGAACGAGTCATCCAAGCCGATTCGGATCGGTGATTTGCAGCGATATGCAACAGACTGGGCACGGACGAAGAATGAACCGTTATTCAAGGCAGCGCCTGCCAACGGAAGAAGTGTTGCAGTTGTAGGCGCAGGGCCAGCGGGATTGTCTGCGGCCAGAGAGTTGGGGCGTGCAGGGTATGAGGTGACAATCTATGAAGCCAAAGCGAAAGGCGGAGGGCTGAACACGTATGGTATCGTGTCCTTTCGCCTACCGGAATCCGTAGCTTTATGGGAAGTCGAACAGGTGCAAGCACTAGGTGTGCAGATTCGCTATGGTGTGCGTATTGGGGTGGATGTGTCCGCTGACGAGTTATTGGAGCAGCACGAAGCCGTTATTCTGGCTTGCGGGATGGGGGCTGTTCCGATGCTTGGCATTGAAGGAGAGACGCTGGAAGGTGTCTATGATGCCATAGAGTTGGTGGAATCCACGAAGCAGGGTGTGCCTCCGGCGCTGAACGGTCTGAAGGTTGCCATTATTGGTGCGGGCAATACGGCAGTGGATGCAGCGACCTGTTCGGTACGCCTGGGGGCCGAGCGTGTGCAGATGCTTTATCGACGCGGGGAGAGCCAGATGACAGCATATGCCTTTGAATATACATTTGCGAAGCAGGAAGGTGTGGAATTTCGTTGGTTCACTATGCCGAAGCGCATTATTGGAGACGAGAATGGGCGGGTTCAGGCTATAGAATGTGTGAAAATGAAGCTGGTTACTCCACCTGGAGGTGGTCGGGCACTGCCTGTGCCGATAGAGGGATCTGAGTTCATGCTTGAATGTGACACCGTTGTTCGAGCCATTGGACAGAACCGTTTGCTGCCATTAATTGAGGCATTTGGCCTGCGTCATCACTGGGGCGTTGTTGAAGTGGAACCACAGACGTACCGTACGTCCCATCCACAGATCTACGCGGCAGGAGATGTTATCTTCGGACAGGGGCAGGGCGAAGCGATGGTGGTCTCCGCAGCACAGCAGGGCAAGCTGGCGGCTGCATCGGTAATGAAGGCGTTGCCCGGACAAGTGGAAGAGACGGCATGAGATTAGAGGTGTACGGTTCGTTAGAATGTATGCAACAGATTATGCCAACAGCTTGGCAACACCAACCACTCAAATTAAACCTGATGAAGCAGAATTCCTCGTAATACGTGAGGTTCTTGTGTAACGTGTGAAGTTCAAACAAACACCATTGTGAGTTCAAACCACACCAAGGAGGGATCGTTATGGCTGACTTATCCATTAATCTGGCAGGTATTCGATCGCCCAATCCATTCTGGCTGGCCTCGGCGCCGCCGACGAATACCGGATATCAGGTTCAGCGCGCCTTTGAAGCAGGCTGGGGTGGTGCAGTCTGGAAGACGTTGGGCGAGCCAATCATTAATACCTCTTCGCGATTTGCAGCCGTCCATTTTGGCGGACAGCGCGTCGCGGGTTTTAACAATATTGAGTTAATATCCGACCGTCCGCTAGAGGTGAATCTGCGTGAAATTGCCGAGACCAAGAGGCGTTTCCCGGATCGGGCAGTGGTTGCTTCTCTCATGGTAGAACCGAAACGCGAGAAGTGGCATGAGATTGTGAAGAAAGTTGAAGCTGTCGGCGTAGACGGGCTGGAGCTGAACTTTGGTTGTCCGCACGGCATGGCCGAGCGTGGTATGGGAGCAGCGTCTGGTCAGCAACCGGATCTGGTCGAATTACAGACGATGTGGGTGAAGGAAGTGGCGACCACACCTGTCATTGTGAAGCTAACGCCCAATATCACAGATATTACGGCGACTGCTCGGGCGGCCGTACGTGGCGGTGCGGATGCGATTTCCCTGATTAATACGATCAACTCCCTGGCGGGTGTGGATCTCGATTCATGGAATACCGTGCCGCATGTAGGTGGCAAAGGGGCGCATGGCGGCTACTGCGGTCCGGCTGTGAAGCCGATTGCGCTGAACATGGTTGCTGAGTGTGCGCGCAATCCGAAAGTTGGTGTGCCCATCTCCGGTATAGGAGGCATATCCGATTGGCGGGATACCGCAGAATTTTTACTTATGGGCGCGACGGGGGTCCAGGTATGTACCGCAGCCATGCATCATGGCTTCCGTATCGTGGAGGACATGATCGATGGCTTGAACGATTATTTGGATGAGAAAGGTCTGCGAAGTGTATCTGAATTGATTGGCCAAACGGTTCCGCGTTATTCCGATTGGGGCAATCTCGATTTGAATTACAAAGTGGTAGCCCGCATCAACCGCGATGTCTGCATCAATTGCAACAAATGCCATATCGCCTGTGAAGACACCTCGCATCAATGTATTGATATGCTGTCTGATCCCTCTGGCTCCTATCTGGAGGTCGTTGAGGAAGATTGCGTCGGATGTAATCTGTGCTCGATTGTCTGTCCGGTGGACGGAGCAATTGAGATGGTAGAGATCGAACATGAACAGGAACCATTAACCTGGAATGACCGTCAATCTGCGATTGCCCTGCTGCAATCGGCCAGAGATCAATCCACCAAGGAGGCGATATCATGAGTCATCGTAAATTGATTTGTAACGGAATGTTGGTCACAGCGTCGGATACATTTGAAGCGGATATCTACATTGAAAATGGAAAGATCGTGCAGATTGGCATGGGACTTGTGCCGGATGAACGAACGGAAGTTGTGGATGCGTCTGGCTGTTATGTCATCCCTGGCGGGATAGATCCGCATACTCATCTGGATATGCCGTTCGGCGGAACGGTGACGGCGGATGATTTTGCAACAGGAACCGCAGCTGCTGCCTTCGGCGGCACAACGACAGTCATTGATTTCTGTTTGACGCAAAAAGGCCGACCCTTGCTGGAATCCCTACAGGAATGGCATACCAAAGCCGAGGGTAAGGCCGCCATTGATTACGGGTTTCATTTGATGATTGGCGAGATGAATGATCAGGTGCTGGAGGAACTGCCACAGATCATTGAAGAAGAGGGTGTGTCTTCCTTCAAGGTGTTCATGGCTTATAAAAATCAGTTCCAGGCCGATGATGGCATTCTCTTTCAGACGCTGCAAAAGGCCAAAGAGTACGGTGCACTCGTCATGGTACATGCCGAGAACGGCGATGTTATTGATCTGCTGGTCCGGCAGGCGCTGGCGGATGGAAGAACCGAGCCGATCCACCATGCACTTACTCGACCTTCCATGCTGGAGGGAGAGGCTACAGGGCGTGCGGCCCGATTGGCAGCACTTGCCGATTCACAGCTTTATGTGGTGCATGTCACCTGTGCTGAAGCTGTGGAGCAGATTGCGCGTATGCGAGACATGGGTTATCGAATCTGGGGCGAGACCTGTCCGCAGTACTTAATTCTGGATCAATCCAAGATGGATCAACCGGATTTTGAAGGTGCGAAGTATGTCTGGTCCCCACCGCTGCGTGAAGCCCCTCATCAGGAAGTGCTGTGGAATGCACTTAAGAGCGGTCAGTTGCAGACAATTGGCTCGGATCATTGTTCGTTTAACTTCAAGGGACAGAAGGATCTGGGACGGGATGACTTCAGCAAAATCCCTAATGGCGGGCCTGTCATTGAGGATCGGCTCAGCATTTTATATTCCGAAGGGGTAGTGAAGGGACGGATTTCGCTTAATCAATGGGTAGATTTATGCTCTACACGGGCAAGCAAGTTATTTGGGTTATTTCCGCAGAAAGGAACCCTTGCTGTGGGGACAGATGCGGATATTGTCATTTTTGACCCATCTATCTCAAGGGTAATTTCGGCAGCTACCCACCATATGAATGTGGACTATAGCGCCTTTGAAGGCATGCATATCCAGGGATGTCCGGTGACGGTGTTATGCCGCGGGGAATATGTGATTCGGGACCGGCAGTTTGCCGGAGTGGCAGGCGAGGGTCGCTATGTGAAGCGTGACAAATATAATGCCGGTGCACCATTACCTGTAAGACAGCCTGTGACGGCAGTGAATGGAGGGTGAAGCTGATGTCTGACCATGATGTATTTGAAACGGAAAAGATAGCGATTGAACGAATGGTGGCGCAGGGTTATCGCATTTATGCCGTTCGGGAACATCTGGAGGGTGCTCATGTCGTGTGGGGGCACCCCGACCTTCCCGGAGAAAAACAGGAGCAATATGTGGGTACGGCGTCTGGACGGAAGTGGTTCAGTCATATCCTGATTAGGCAGCTTCAGGAGCAAAAAGGAGCGTAGAAGGTCACGCGAGTGGTCCATGAACGTATTCGTATGCATAGATAGCTAGTTCGATGGCGACACGTTTCTCGGGGAGGGTGTAGTCATCACCCAGGAGTGTCTCAATTTTGTGCAATCTGTGATATAACGTCTGTCGGACGATAAACAAAGCCGTGGCCGTCTCCTGCTTGGAGCAGCATAGAATAAAATATTGTTTAAGCGTACGTAACAACTGACCGCCTTTTTCGGCATCGTAACAAATGACTGGTCCGAGATATTCCTCAATGAAATCATCCAGACTGCCGCTCTGCTTCATGCTGGCAATAATGCGATAACAGTGAAGATTACTATAAAAGGGTTGCTGCATCACACCGATGTCCTTCTGAATGCGCAGGGTATCTTTGGCTGCCTCAAGGCTGTCTTTCAGACGTGATAGATCAGCACAGCTGTGACCGATGCCGAACAGACCCGAGAAGAGGCGATGGGTCTGTTCCTGTTCATGCTGCTGTAACTGTTCAATGCAGCGCCAAAGACTGCTTTTCCGCTGAGATCCAGGTAAAGGGTCAAGAATAATCAGAATGATCTGGTGGTTTAGCACGGTGCTGTACAGGGAAAATCCTTCCCGTGAGAACACGGAACGGGCAACGATATTGCGTTGAATTAGCAGTTTCTGTAGCTTGAGACTGTCTGTGTAGTTGGGATTGCTATCGAACAAAATGACGGTACCTATTCCAGAAGCAAGCTGGGCGTTGGCGGCAGATACATATTCATGAATTTCTTTCGCAGAATGATGTCCGTTAAGCCAGTCAATGACCCACATATCTTCCTTGTAGCGTCGCTTTTCCTCCATGTATTTGGTGCGCATCCAGTCCTGAGCAATAGCGGCTGCGCAACGTTCCAATGCCTGGATGATGAATTCATCAGAGGGTCTGTTAGAGGATTCCGGTTCGTGATCCGTCAGCTTGTCAAGCATTAGCACCAGATCGGCAAATTCATAATCAAGCGCCTGAACAGGCAGAGTGAGTGCATCCAGTGAATGCACCGAATGATTCCTCTGCACGGAATGATCTCCCAAATGATCTTCGTCGTCCGAATGACCACGACGTGACAACCACTCCTGCCGACGAATCTCCAATTGGGCTGGAGGGCAGTAGGGAACGGCACTTGCTTCCCCATCCAGTGGATATAGCGCTACAGGGTAACCTGTTGTTCGAGACAATAGTCGGAGCAGTGGTTGTACACCGTCTCCATTCAAAAGAAGTTGGTTGAACGAGGTGGTGAGGCTATCGAGCTCGGCAAGCATACGCTGGTGGCTGCGAATCAGGGCGAAATGCAGGTCCTGTGTAATATCGATATAACGTACTTGTTCGTGGAACCAGATCAGTGGGAAATCGGCTTCTGCTGCTAGTTCCTTCATGGGTCCAAGCTGGGACTTGGTGTAGGCCCCCAATTCGATACAGAGTCCCGCGGCTCCACGAGCAATTAACTGGCGCATGAAAGACAGTCCCTGCTTTTCATCATCCTGCCAGCCAATGCCAGTCGTTAGCACCAATTCCCCGCCATTCAGCAAGTTGCCTACTTCGGTAACCTCCATGATATGTACCCAACGAACATATCGCTCCAAGGCCCGTTCACTGGCGAGCACCTCAGCCTTGCGGAACACCGGACGTTTTAGCATGTCTCTCATCTGAATATGCAGCGTCGTTTCCCCCACACAACCACCGTCCTTCCCACAAATACATGCAGTTCTACATACCGCTTTGTAAGTCGAGCTTCTGAATAGCGTTTGTTTTGATTATAAGTCTGTTAACAGCAGATGAGCTGAAATCTCACGTTCATTTGTTTTATTTTACAAAATGATCTCTTCCTTTTATGAAATAAAACAAAATGGATTATTCCTATGTAGTTCTATCTAACATCTAGATGTTTCTATGACCGATGCTAAGAAATTATAGTTAAATGTAAAACACCCCTTAGCCGGAGATCAGAATGTACAAACCATTCTAATGTGGACTAAGGGGTGTTCTATGTTAGAAGCTTATCTTAATTCTGAATAATGATTTAATTCGATCAACAGAAGGTGTGATTAATCTTCAATTCTTTTCTTTTTGAACTTCATCAGGAACTCATACACGATTGGCACGATAACCAGAGTCAGCAGCGTGGAGCTGATCAGACCGCCGATTACGGTAATTCCGAGACCTTTCGAGATGATCCCTGCGCTTTCTTCAAGTCCTGTCACCAGTGGCAGCAAGGCACCAATGGTAGCCAGAGCTGTCATCAGGATTGGACGCAGACGCGTTGCTCCGGCTTCCAGCAAGGCTTCACGTGTAGGCATTCCCTCTTTTTCCTTGTGAATAACACGGTCGATCAGGACGATGGCATTGGTGACCACGATCCCGATAAGCATCAGTCCACCCATCATGGCAGATACGTCAAGCGTACCGCCAGCTACGAACAGGCCGACCATAATACCAATGATGGTAAATGGCAGGGAGAACAGGATGGCAAATGGCGCCAATCCACCGCCGAAC
This sequence comes from Paenibacillus sp. ALJ109b, assembly GCF_010747435.1. Classification (NCBI taxonomy): domain Bacteria; kingdom Bacillati; phylum Bacillota; class Bacilli; order Caryophanales; family Paenibacillaceae; genus Paenibacillus; species Paenibacillus sp. ALJ109b. The sequence goes on along the minus strand of NZ_JAAIFP010000015.1, from coordinate 123,485 downwards.
GTAACAACAAGCACAAAGTACACAATCGCAATGGCTGCCAGCATGGCCAGACCAAGTTGGGTAAACGTGTCATTAATCTGTTCGGTTGTACCACCAAACTTCACTTCAACACCATCTGGCAGATCCAGTTTGTCGATGTTCGCCTGCAAGTTAGATGATGCTTTTTGTACATCGGAAGCCAAAATGTTGGCTGACACCTGCACAACGACTTTGCCATCAATACGCATGATGGAGTTCGGTGAAGTGCCTTCTTCCACTTTCGCGACATCTTTGATTGGTACTTCAATGCCTAGTGGTGAAGTAACTTTTTCGTTTTCAATATCAGCAATGCTAGTAAATGTCTTTTTGTCAGTCTCTACATAGACTTTATACGTTTTGTTGTCGATATCCACTTCTGTGAGCACAGGGCGTTCACGTGCAGGGCTGAGCGTCATAGCCAGTTGGCCAGCTGTCAGACCCAGCGAGCTCAGTTTCTCCTGATCCGCGACGAGCGTGTATTGCCCGTAGGTATCGGAGAGCGTAGTGTCGGCTTTTTCAAAAGATTCGGTATCTGCTTCAACCAGTTTTAGAATTTCATCTGAGACAGGTTTGATCTGATCTACGTTGTCACCATAGATGGAAAGGCTCAAGCTGCTGCCTCCCAGACCCCCGGACATATCAAGCTCATTCCAGGTTCCTACAGTAACTTCTTTTTTCAGACCTTCCACAAGCTGTTCTTTCACTTTTGTAAAGTCTTTCGTATCTTCGTTATATTCGATATAGAAGAGAGCAGAGTTGGAGCTGCCTCCACCCATGCTGCTCAGTGGATTGCTGCCGCCGATGGAATACTGCATTTTCTCCAGACCTGGCTGCGTCAGCAACCATTTCTCGGCTACAAGTGCTTCTTTTTCTACATCTTCACGCAAAGCTCCAGTTTCCGGGCTGTACGTAATGGTCACATATTTATCCTGTTGTTCCGGCAAGAAACTTGCACCGATGAACGGATACAGGAACAAACTGGCGACAAGCAGCAATACAGCAACGCCGACGGTGATAAGTTTGTGTGACAATGTCCAGTTTAAGAGTCGTTTGTAAGCTTCCGCCATCTTGCCTGGTTTTTCCTCATGATTCTGCTTGTTCTTCAAACCTTTGCGGAACAGCGTGTGTGCCAGCATTGGTACAATCGTAACAGCTACAATCAGGGATGCCAGCAAAGCAAAGACCATCGTCAAGGCAAATGGCATGAACAGCTCACCGACCATACCACTTACCAGTGCCAGCGGCAGGAATACCGCAATGGTTACGATCGTGGAAGAAAGGATCGGAATGAACATTTCACGAGTAGCTTCCCGGATCAATTCACGGCCTTTAAGTTTCTCTCCCTTGAGTGTCAATCGACGATAGATATTCTCGATAACAACGATGGAGTCATCGACAACCCGTCCAATCGCAACCGTCATGGCACCCAGGGTCATCATGTTCAGCGTAATGTCCATCATATTCAGTGCTGTCAATGCAATGAGCAAGGAGAGCGGGATGGAGATAATGGAAATAATGGTGGAACGAATATCACGCAGGAACAACAGAATGATCAAAATGGCGAACAAAGCACCAAACATTGCTTTGAACAACATCGTGTTTACGGAGTCCTGGATAGGTTTACCTTGGTCGAGCAAAACAGTCAACTCTGCGTTTTTGAACTGCGTCTGCAACTCTTCCGCTTTGTCTTTAACTGCCTTCACGACATCAACGGTATTGGCATCATTGGACTTAACGATGGAGATCCCGATGGATTCCTTACCGTCTGTCCGGGAAATGGATTCCGCCTGACCAATGACTTCAATTTTGGCGATCTCGCTTAATTTAACCGTTGGAATTCCAGGTGCGTTAGCGGCACCTGAAGCACTGCCCACGCTGGCATTTCCGCCAGCGGCTTGTCCTGCAGCCTGGTCAGAACCTTGTGCAGAGCCTTGAGCTGCCCCGCCAGCTTGTGCGCCGGCGCCTTGTGGTGCTGTGGCCGAACCACTGCCTGCTCCTGCACCGCTTGGTACAACCGGAATGGCGAGATTTTTCAAATCATCCATATCGATGATATTGCCATCAACAACAACAGCTTTCTGCGCTTTGTCCAGTTCGAACAGTCCGAGTGGTACACGGACAGAAGAGCCTTGAACGATGCCGTTGACTGTATCTTCAGTCAAACCGAGTTCATTCATTTTTTTCTGGTCAAACTTCAGTTGAACTTCCTTAACATATTGGCCGGAAACTTGGACTTGAGCTACACCGTCAATATCTTCGAGTGCAGGCTGGATATCCGTTTCAACCAGTCGAGTCAATTGTTCCAGATCGCCGCCGTCCTTGTCAGACAAGCTGAGCGAGACAACCGGGAAGGAGTTGATGCTGAACTTCGAGATCGTAGGTTTCTGTACCCCATCAGGCAACTGCACCTCATTCAGTGCTTCGCGTACCGCTGCGGTAGCGTTGTCCAGATCGGTACCATAATCAAATTCGAGGGTGATGGAAGAGGCATTCTCCATGGAAGTGGAGGTGAGTGTCTTAATTCCCTCTACATTTCTTAAGGTCTGTTCGAGTGGTTTGGTGACATCCTCGACAATACCTTCTGGAGCCGCACCTGGATCAATGGCCGTAACACTCAAGAATGGCACATTGATGTTTGGAATGGTCTCCTGTTTCATCGTCAGTCCGCTGTACAAACCGGCGAAGGAAACGATGATGGTCAGAATCCAGATTGCAAACTTGTTGTTCAGTGAAAAATTAATGATTCCTTTCATACGATGGTTTCTTCTCCTCTCTGTTTCTCCCTGTATTTCTTTATTGTTGTGACGAGTCAGCCTGGATGAACCGGCTATACATGGCATCCATAATGTGCTGAAGCTCGGTGTGCAATGGCTGGATGACAGGAATGTGATCCAGATTGCGCATCATGCCCAGAATAATGGCACGTCGCGGTGTGAATTCCATCATTTCCTGTCTCAGGATGGCGATGGTCTCCAGCGCGTCATTGCGTAATTGCCCTGGAGGCATATCAGAAGTGATGATATCCTTCATTTGTTTGATGATATGAATGGGATGACGCATCATTGTCGAATCTGTATCTGAATCGCTGCTCCATGCTGGCCAATGTTCCAAAGGAACCAGAGGGGCGGGGCGTTGATCGAGCAATCCGCGAGCTGCATAATCGATCGTTTGCAGCATGTTGCTTGCCATCTTGGATACGGTAAGGGAGGGCATTTCCGTAAACCAGATTTTGACGTAGGAGAGGAACAGACCATGCGTGAGCATAATAAGGTCTATGGTATAGGGTTCAATCTCCGGTCCGTACAGATCTTCCAGTTTGTCCTTAAACCAGTGCAGGGTACGGATCTCCAGATCCTTGTTTTTCGGTTTGCACTTTTCCTTGCGATGCTGCTCTTCATCCATCATCATGCTGCGCATTTGCACGCGTAAAAATTCCTTCAGCTCGGATACATGGACAAGCAGTGTTTCAATCTGTTTGTGCAGACGTTCTCTCGAAGTGAGCCCAGCTTCATGTTCAATCTGGGACATTTCGTCCATGAGCGTGAATATGCAGTATTCCATCGTACTGGCCTCTAATTCCTCTTTGGATTTGAACATGAGGTAGAGGCTGCCTTTCGACATCCCGCATATCTCTGCAATCTCCTGCATGGAGGTTGCAGCACTGCCTTTGGCTGAGAACAGCTTGAGTGCTGTGGTAATAATGAGCTTTTTCTTCTCATTCATTTCATGGATAGGGTTCATTAACGATACATTCACCTCACCTGTGGAACTTACGAGTTCTTGAATTGACTTTAGGGTCAAACCAAGTATAAACGATAAAGATAACGGAATTCAAATGGGAGAAAAATGGAAAAACAAGAGGCGTGATATAAGGGGGTTGGAGCATTTTTCATATATCATGTAGACGCCATCAAGGCTATATAATGAGCGACGAATGCTCATTGCGATATGTATGATAATCATGAGTACTCATGTTAGTTAGGGTGAGCAAGCTGAGTAGGAGGAGTTCAAAATAATCTATTTCAGGCTCCGCCCTTAAAGGCGTAAATGGCTAGAAGGATGATGGCTACAAGAGCAAACAAATAAAAGGCTCCCACAGCGATCAGAAAGATGTAACCGGTAAAAGAACCCATGCGCGCGAACAATTTCTTTATCATCACGACATCCTTTCTTACGTAACAGAGTGTGAGGAGGTTTCCTTTTATATCATATCCCAAAAAGACGACTTCCTGAACGAAGTCGTCTTTATTAATAATTAAATATTGTAAAAAATATAATGAAGGTATTTACGTTATCAGTTTCAATCCGATCGCCGCCACCAAAATCATGGCAATAAACAGCAGCCGCTTGGCTTCCTTCCGCTCACCGAACAGGAACATCCCTGTTAGCGTGCTGCCCACCGTACCAATTCCAGTCCACACGGCATACGCGGTACCCATGGGAATAGACATCATCGCATAGGATAACAGGGAGAAGCTGAATACGAACGATACAAGCATGAGCACGATATAAGGCCAGCCCTTCCGGGAAGAAGCACCATTAATGCCGATGACGCCAAAAATTTCACATATGCCTGCACCTACAATTGCCATCCAAGCCATTAAGCTTCACCTCCTTTTGCCGATTGTTGATCCGTGACCAATTTCAGTCCGACCACACCACATAGCAAAAGACCGATTAGCAAAACTTTGGCGAGTGAGAATGCTTCACCAAATAGCAGCATTTCAGTCAGTACCGTACCTGCGGTACCAATCCCCGTAAATACAGCATATACCGTACCCACAGGCAATCTTTTGGAAGCAGCAATGATTAATCCAAAACTGAGAATGATGGCTAGGGCTGTCAAAGCCCACTCCCAAACATTGGAGGCGTGTTTCAGCCCACTTACCCATACAATCTCAATGAGTCCCCCGATAAATACATATAACCAGTTGCGGTTCATGATGATGAATCTCCTTTCAGCACAACGGGCTGTGCCTCTTGTTTCAGATGATGAATGCCATGCCAGTAGACTGGCCAGGAAGCTTCAATCCGTCTTCGGTATCGACGTGAACTTCCATAAATAATCTCAACTGTGATGCCATCGAGAAAAGTCATATAAGTAATCGCAGCTTGTTCTGCTGGAACAGCCTGTAGTTCCCCCTTGCGCGTCGCCCTTTGCAGCATTCGTGTCAGTGACCGCTCCATACCGTCCAGGAACGGATAAACGAGATCCATTACTTCGCTATATAGCGAAAGCGGCGGGAAATAACACATACGCAGCATAAAGCGGGCAGAGGCATTACAGTTGTACTCCTGCTCAAACCATATCAGCAAACCCTTCAACCTTTGTTCCAGTGGCAGATCGGCGTGATCACGGAAGTATTCCAGCGTTCGACGCTGAACATCTTTGAATGCATGCGCAAGGGTTTGCAAAAACAGGTCATCCTTGCCGCTAAAATGTGCATATATGGACGGTTTTTTAATCCCGACTTCGTCAGCGATTGCTCTTAAGGAGGCTCCTTCATATCCATCTCTTGCAAAATGGAACAGGGCTGCATCCCGAATCAAATGTGCAGTCATTATTATCACCTTCCTAACGGTCGTTAGGTAAACTATATTTTCACATTTCACATTCCCTGTCAAGGCACAAAAAACGCCTGCACGATAGTGTACAGGCGGGTTTATGTTTGAGATTTCATTTCAATTAGAAGGTCGTTAAACCCAAAATCAGCTGCAGCTTATATACGATTTCTTTCAAAAATGTAGTCTTCTCCTGAAATTCATCTAACTCCAGGGTGAACTCTGCATCTTCATTATTCCATATCCGGTCAAAATAATTCGCGACATCATGAGTGAATGAGTTGTCTGGTGGGGCAGCAACCCAGAGGTCATTTTCCAGATTATAATCATTCATGTTTCTGGGGGTGAAGTTGGTCGATCCTCCAAGGACGATATGATCCCCGGTGGCTTTGGCAATGTACATCATCTTGGTATGATACTGCTCCTTGGTAGTGTTATACCAGCGAATTTGAATTTTGCCATCCGATTTATCATGTAACTCAGCAGCTACAGGACGATTGGGAATACCAATCTTCTCCTGACCAAAGGCATTTTCGTTCGGGTCGAGTACGAGCCGTATCTCGGTTCCCCGTTTTGAGGCTTCGAGCAGGGCGTTCAGTACTTTGGGGGAAGCGATGTAGAACATGCCCATCCACAAGGTGTCACCTTTTGCCGATTGATTGATCTCATGGAGCACGGCCTCATTCACTTTGCCCTCGGTTAGATAACGAATTCGCAAATCTCCCTTATTCGGATCTGTAGAAGGAGCTGTATATGAAGGAAGTTTTCCCCCGCCTGAGAAATTCAGCACAGCCTGTTCCGACTCAAGGATATCTCCGATGATCGGTCCAGTTATTTCAAAAGCGATGTTTGAATGGTAGGCACTGGCATCATGAACATTGCCTGAGGACACAATAGCCGTCTTCTCACTGACCACCACTTTGCGATGATTGGCTTTCACATTGAGCAACTTAAGGTAGGAACGTACAGTGACATCCGGTCCGTCGGTTGCCATCAGGTTCGGAATCCATCCCTTCCCGGATTGACCAAACCACTGGAAGAAGGTGCGCCAGACCGCAGAATAGACTGGAGTGGAGTCACGTAAAGGGTCCTCATCTGTAATGACCACGTGAATTCCGGCCTGTTTCATCTGCTCCAGTAACGGGTTGGGTGCAGAGTTGTAGTTGGTGTTTACTTCATCCGTAATGAACCACATATCCATATCCGGTTTCTGAAGCTTTTTGGCAACCAGTGTTTCTGTGAACTCTGTACTTATGGGTGGGAATTGCTGACCTTTGTGCTGGTAGTTATTGAATAAAAACATATCAACGACGACGAACTGTTCCGCGTCTTCAACGATCTGTTGCATGCGCTGGAAGATCTGTTGTTCATGCTCCATCTGTCCGTCAGCAGAGGGGTAAGTCAGATCATGCAGAAATTGCACCTGATCCACACGGTATTCAGGACTTTCATAGGAAACGCCGGCTGGTAAAGGTTTATAGGTCTGGTAGAGCATGACGGCGATGAGCCATAGGACCAGTAGTACGAGACCTGTTCGTATGTATGGAAATTTGCCGCGTGAAGACTTGCGGCCTGATGTCTGGCGGCGATAATAAGAAAACAACAATAACTCCCCTTTCTGAACTTGCTGACTTCTATTACCACCCGGATGACAACATTGAAGCAGAGTGACTGACGGATTATTTAAGTAGTCAGGAAAGGCAAACCAATTCGATCGATTCAATCGACATGCATATGACCGTTGTGTATAATGAGTGTATTATTTTTGTGGAATGTTCGGATTTTCATATACCTGACAAGGACGGGATAAGGATTCGTTTAACCTATGAAAGTCCGGCTATTTCAGGAAAGAAAGTAGGTAATAAGGTGTATTCCATCAAACAAGTCGCTGCCATGCTGGGTATTCCGACGGTAACGCTCCGGGCTTGGGAGAATCGGTACAGTGCGGTCACCCCTGAGCGGACGGAATCGGGTTATCGCTTGTACACGGAAGAGAATGTTGCAGATCTGCGCTGGTTGAAAGAGCAGGTGGAGCAGCACCAGACAAATATTTCGGAAGCGGTACGCATGCTGAAGGTGAACAAAACCAGTTCACAGGAAGCTGTTGCAGTGCCTACGTCATTTACGCCACCAGTACCCACGATGGAAGAGGCATATGTACGTATAGCCGATCAGATCTACGACTCGTTATACAACTTTCAGGGCGAACGGGCCAATGGTTTGATTGATTTTGGCTTCACCATGTACGGATATGATTCAATGTTTTATCATGTGCTGGTGCCCATTCTGGTTCGTGTTGGAGATGCATGGGAGCAGGGCAGGGCTTCGGTCGCTCAAGAGCATTTTATGACTCAATTGATTTCACAGCGCTTTTATCAGTTTTTCCATCTGTTCCCGATCTATCCGCATCTGCCCAAAGTTCTGGCTTTATGCCCGGAAGGGGAGCATCATCAGGTAGGCTTATTGTTGTTCTCCCTGTTTATGCGTAAAAATGGTGCTGAAGTGCTCTATCTCGGAGCCGACACACCCGAAGAAGGAACATACCCAATTATCCGGGAGCAGAACATTCGGTTGGTTTGTCTTTCGGTTACCAGTTCAGAACTGGTTGAACGGTGTGATCAACTCATAGGACGAATTTTGGACGAGTTCCCTGATATGCGCTTTGTACTTGGAGGGAAGGGTTATGAGCGTGCAGAAAACGCACGTTATCCGCAGTGGATTATGCCCGGAAATTCAGCGGATTGGCAATCGTGGATGGAACGTGAGTATTTTGTTGAACCATCGCCTGGGCGAAGATAACTGATTCGTGTTTTTTTGAAAATGTATTTTTAAATAAAATGTATAGGTTTAGGTATACAGGACATCCTTTGACGCAAGAGCGCGGAGGGTGTTTTTTTTGCTTCTAAAATATCTTACTAGAGAATTTGACCAGCGGGTCATTATTTGATTTAATAGGTTGTATAATATTTGTACTACATTTGTATAATGTTTTTGCATTTACCCGCTTGAACAGTTCAAGGGCGGTTTAATAATAGGTTAGAGACTATAGTACTAGAGATAGTTCTTAACATAGGAAAGGTGAGTGGCATGATACCGAATCAGCAACGTAAACGTGCAGCAGTCATTGGTGCAGGTCCGGGTGGACTTGCAGCAGCGATGTTATTGTCCGGCCAGGGGTACGAAGTAGATGTATATGAGAAACAGCCAGTCATCGGGGGACGTTCTGCCAGACTGGAGCTGGGCGAATATCGGTTCGACCGGGGTGCAACGTTCTTGATGATGCCGCAGTTGATTGAAGAGATGTTCGATGTTGTGGGACGCCAATTATCCGACTATGTGGAGATGAAAGAGCTAACTCCACTGTATGCCCTGAACTTTGGCGATAAGGTGTTTAAGCCTTCCCGTAACCGTGAAGATACAGCCGCACAGATCAAGAAACTTTTCCCCGGCAACGAGGACAATTACCTTCGGTTCATGCAGGAAGAGGAAGTGAAGTTTGGCAAAGTCATGCCTTTGCTGCGTAGACCTTTCGGCAAGTTGGCAGACTATTTGCGAAGAGATGCCATCACAGCTCTGCCAAAACTCGATATTAACAATACAGTCTATGGCATTCTGTCTCGCTATTTCACGGATGAGCGCTTGCGCTGGGCATTTACGTTCCAATCCAAATACCTTGGCATGTCTGCGTGGGATTGCCCGGGTACGTTTACGGTTCTGTCGTTTATTGAGCACAACTATGGGTTGTTTCACCCCATTGGCGGCGTCAATCGTGTATTTCAAGCCATGGCTGATGTAGTTGAAGAATATGGAGGACGAATACATACATCCTGTCCGGTCAAACAGGTCATTGTTCGCAATGGTCGTGCAGCAGGCGTTTTGCTTGAAAATGGGGAACGCATTGAAGCAGATCATGTCGTTGTTAATGCAGACTTTGCACATGCCGTGAAGCATCTGTTTGAACCAGGCGTACTTAAGAAATATACACCGGAGAAAATGAAGCGTAAAAAATTCTCTTGCTCCACAGCCATGCTGTATCTGGGTGTGGACGGTGAAGTGGATTTACCGCATCATTCCATCTATTTTCCCGAGGACTATCGACTTAACGTCGACGAGATTACGAAGCATAAAGTACTGTCTGCGGATCCATCCCTCTATATTCATAACCCTTCCAGACTCGATCCGACGCTCGCACCGGAAGGAAAATCTGCATTATATGTTCTCATGCCTACGCCGAACCTTACCGGAGACATCGATTGGGAGGTAGAACGGGAGAATGTGCGGGAGGCGATGATGAAGCGAATGGAATCGATTCCTGAGTTGTCAGACATCCGCAGTCGTATTGAAGAATCCATGATGTTTACACCGCTGGATTGGCAAAATGAACTCGACGTGTACCGCGGAGCAACATTTAATATGGCTCATAATCTTGGGCAGATGATGTATCTGCGGCCACATAACCAGTTTGAAGAGTTGAAAAGGGTGTGGCTGGTGGGTGGCGGAACGCATCCGGGTAGTGGATTGCCGACCATCTTTGAATCGGCCCGGATTAGCGTGAAACTGATCCAGGAAGAGGATGCTCGCAAGCGCTCGAAACCAACCTCGTATGTGAAAACGGCGGAAGCGGGAGGCCATTCATGAAACGGGCTACCATCGTAGGTGCAGGTATAGGCGGCCTTACTTCAGCATTGCTGCTGAATAAACAGGGTTGGGACGTAACGATATACGAACGGGGTTCCAGAGTTGGAGGTCGTATCGGCTACGAGCAGGAAGGGGACTATCGGATCGATCAAGGCCCGACCATAGTACTTCTGCCTGAGATGCTGCTTGGCATTTTGGATGAAGCAGGGGTGGATCGTTCGAAGATTGAGCTGCTGCGTTGTGATCCATTGTACAGGGTGCATTATAGCAGCGGCCGTGTGATGACCAAAATGACGGCACGTGAACAGCAGGCCGAAGAGATTGAACGTCTCTTCCCTGGAGAAAGTCAGGGATTCTCGAAATTTATGAAAGATATGGACACGCTGTTTCCGGCAGGACGGGCTGCTTTTCTGGAACGGGCTTTTCCGCGAAAAAGGGATTTCTTCACTCCGTCTCTGATGTCCTTGATGGGCCGATTGCGTGCTCACAAAAGTGTACGGAAGGCTGTAGGCGATTACTTCCAACATGAGGAGCTGCTGGATGCATATTCGCTGCAAAGTCTCTATATTGGAGGGTCTCCCTTCGGTACGCCCGGTATTTACTCCCTGCTTCCTTATGCAGAGCACGAATATGGCATTTGGATGGTGAAAGGTGGTTATGCGGCATTACCTGCCATACTGGAACAGGAACTGATATCACGTGGTGGTCGCATCGTATTAAATACCGAAGTGACGGGACTGAGTATTAAAAATGGTGTATGCGAGGGTATAGAAACCGCCGCAGGCGCAGAAAATGTGGATGCAGTTATCTACAATGGCGATTTCCCCCATCTGTCGGGCCTGCTTGGTCAGACGCTTGATGGTTCACGCAAACGAAAGCCATATCGTCCCTCATCGGGATGTGTGTTGATCTATGCGGGTGTTGACAAAACGTGGGATGATGCAACGACGCATCAGTTTTTCCTGCCTCCAAGTCTGGACGGCAGTTTGCGGGAAGTGTTCAACCGGCGCCGCATTCCGGCGAAGTCCTCTTTTTATGTATTCAATCCGGCTGCATTGGACGAGACAGCGGCCCCGCCAGGTCAGAGTGTATTGTACTTCCTAATTCCGGTGCCGGATGCCGATGGTGTCGACTGGTCTCAGGAGACCGAGGCGCTGGCAGAACGAGTGTTGGAAGAAGCGGAACAACGCGGATTCCCGGGACTCCGTGAAGCGATCAAGTGGCAAAAAATACGTACACCCGCTGACGCTGAGCGTGACGGGCTGTATGGCGGCGGCAGCTTTGGCATTGCACCCGTGCTGTTTCAATCCGGTGTATATCGTCCACAACCGAAGCCGTTTCCGGCAATCCGGGGACTATATGCGGCTGGTGCTTCTGTACATCCGGGAGGCGGGGTTCCTATTGTGATGCAAAGTGCACGGATGGCAGTGAATCTACTCACGGAGGAGATGGAAACATGAATGAAGCGATTTTGAACAAGTGTGAGGAATTAATGCAAAAGGGCTCGTCATCTTTTTATCAAGCCTTCAGAGGTCTGCCCAGCCCACGCCGCGAGGCCGTGTACGTGATCTATGCCTTTTGCCGCATGATCGATGACAGTGTGGATGAGCCGGAGCAATCGCCCTATACGATTCATGAAATCCGCCATCTGTTCAATCTGTTGGAAGAAGCGGAAGGACACTTTATTTGGCCGGCATTACGATGGCTGTTTACAAGCTTCCCTCATCTGGACAAGGGGCCTTTCTTCCGTCAAATGGACGGTCAATTAACCGATCTTAAAGTCACACATTATACAACGATAGAGGAACTGGAGCAGTATTGTTATCTGGTTGCCGGAACCGTGGGCGAGATGTTGCTGCCTGTATTGCGCGATGATAACGGTACAGACGTGGCGATGAACGGGATCGCACTGGGCAAAGGTATGCAGATCGTCAATATTATCCGTGATGTGGGCGAGGACCGGGCAAGAGCCCGTCGCTACGTTCCGCTGGAGTTGATGGAGAAGCATGGATATTCCGAACAGGATTGGGCTAACGGTGTTGTTGACAAAAGGTTTAAAGCCATTATTCATGAATTGAAAGTAGCTGCGCTGGGCTGGTTCCGTATTGGTATGGACCGTCTAGATACGTATCCAACCGAAAGTGCATTTGCGATTGAGCTGGCAGCAGCCTTTTATTCCACTATTCTACATGCGGTTGAGCGCAACGACTATGACGTGTATACGAAGCGTGCATTTGTAAGTGATGAACTGAAACTGGAGATGCTGGGTGCCATTGTGAAACGTTATCCAATGCTGGCTTACCAAGCCTCCCGCACGGCGGTATCCTGATGGTTCAGGGCCTGTACTGGGCGTGGTATATCATCGGAGCGGTACTGATGCTGACGATCGGTGTTCCGGATGTACTGTCCTTCTCCAACGGATTGTTTCTAATCTTCTATGCACTGTATGTGCTGGATCTGATATATCAAGGACGGAAACGGACGGGGTTGTCCGACCAGTCAGTCATTTGGATGAAACCTGAACTCTGGCTGGTTTCCTTTATTATATGGCTGGGTGGCATGGGGGTAGAATGGGTCGGCGTGCATACACACTGGCCCTTTGGCGAATATTCGTATTCGGACTTCTTCGGAATCCACCTGTTCAGTGTACCCGTTACATTAGGCTTCGCCTGGATTGCCGTGGTTGGTAACTCGGCTCTGCTCAGTGGCGGTGGATCGACCTGGACGGGCAAGCTGATTCGGGCGGTTAAGACTGGATTTTGGGCCATCGTGCTCGACCTGGTGCTCGACCCGGTAGCGCATGCCAGAGGATTCTGGCAATGGCAAGCTCCAGGTGGATTCTACGGTGTGCCCTGGACCAATTACATAAGCTGGTTTGTAATGGGAGCGTTCCTCTCCTTGTTTCTTCCGGCAATGCCTTCAGATCGAAGCTCATTGCTGCGTGCGAAATGGTTGTATCAGCTGTTTATTCTTTTGTTTGGGCTGTTAGCTCTCAAAGAAGGAATTACGGGCAGCTTCATCATTGCTATTTTAGGTGTGCTTCTTGCTGAGGGGAGCTGGCTATATGATTCGCGCCGTAAAATCAAAATCGTTTAACCGGATTTTTTCCTTATACAATCATTATTATTTGCTGCGGAGACGTTTTCGCTCGTTTACATTATCAGGTTCATTGGACCCGCTGCTACCGAATACGGGTTCACCCATGGAACCGGATCAACCGGTCATCTATTTCATGAACCACAGCTCCTGGTGGGATGGTCTACTGCTCTATCATGCATCGCAGCAGACTTCCCGAGGCGATCATTATGTCATGATGGAAGAAGAGCAGCTGAGACAATATGCCTTTTTCCGTAAACTTGGCGCGTATTCAATCAACAAGGAGAATGCATCCAGCATTCGAACCTCATTACAATATACGACCGAGCTGCTTCATTCCGGGAAAAGGGCCTGGATCTTTCCCCAAGGGGAAATTCTGCATCAGGATGCCAGGCCAATTGAGTTTCGCCCAGGCATTGGTCTGCTGCTTCGCCGCTCCCCACGCGCCGTAGCTGTACCTGTGACTTTGTGTCATGGCATGGTTCAGCATGATTTGCCAGAGGTATCGATGCAGGTGGGTACGCCTGTGATAGAAGATTGGAAGGCATGGAAGAGTGAAGAGATTGCGACCAGATTGAGCAGGGTGCTGGAGAAGCAGTTGAATGATCATAAATCAGAACTGGTACGCATCGGGCAGGGGAGTTTGCCGGGTGCTTTTCCACTGATTCGCCATGTGCGTTCAACAAGTGAAAAATACGATGCGGCACGAAAGCGGGTGAACCGTTAGCGATGAATGCATCTGAAATAGGTTGGATTATACTTACTTGTGTATTGGGCGTTCAGTTGATATTTGCAATATGGAACGTCACCTGTCTGCCCAAAGTGCGTTCATTCAACGCAGATGAATTGAAAAACAAGGATATCCTGGTCTCTGTACTGATTCCTGCACGTAACGAGAAACTGCACATTCAAGGATGTCTAGAAAGTGTGCTTGCCAGCGATACATCCGGATTTCGAATGGAAGTACTGGTGCTGGATGATCGCTCTGAAGATGAGACCGCAGCCATAATTCAGGCGATTGCCGATCATGATCCACGTGTACGCCTGCTGCATGGCGTGGAGCTTCCCGCAGGCTGGATGGGAAAATCTCATGCTTGTCACCGACTGGTGCAGGAGGCCAAGGGTGAATGGTTTATGTTCGTGGATGCCGATGTGCGCTTGGAACCTGCAGCCATCCGGCAGACGATTGCTGCGGGGTGTGAGCAGGGCGGCGGCCTCGTCACAGGATTCCCCTATCAGGTGACGAAGACCTGGATGGAAAAGCTCGTTGTGCCTATGATGGTGTTCACCATCATCAGTCATCTTCCCATTTTCATGATACGCAGATCATCTAATCCGATGTTTGTAGCCGCTACAGGGGCGTTTTTGCTCATTCACCGTTCCAGTTATAAGGCCTCGGGTGGACATGCTGCAATCCAGGCTGATCTGGTCGATGACATGAGTCTGGCCAAGGCGGTTAAGCGTGCGGGATATCCCGTCATGCTGGCCGATGTTCATGATGTAACGAATACACGAATGTACCAGAATGGTGCAGAAGTGTGGAACGGCTATAAGAAAAACATGTACGAAGGCATGGGGCGCAAAGATGTGCTGCTATTAGGCACGATGCTGATGTATACACTGATGTATATTGTGCCTCCGCTCGGTCTGGTTATCGGTTTGTTGACGGGCAATGCTACGTCCATCATCTATGGTCTTGTGGGGACCGTACTCGGGATGGGAGTTAAAAGGGTATCGGATCACGCTGGGGGACAACCCTGGTGGCTTGCTTTCCTGCAACCGATTAGCATGGCATGTGTCATTGCGATCGGCATCGCTTCCTGGCAGGCAGGTCGTTCCGGCAAGGGGTATGTATGGAAAGGTAGGCGGTACAGTTGAAGGGTAACGTCATTATTATCGGAGCAGGATTTGGAGGTCTATCGTGTGCCATTCGGCTAGCTTCGCAAGGAGTGAGGGTCACCATTCTGGAGCGGCAGGAGCGGGTCGGTGGAAAGCTGCAACAGATTGAGCAGGATGGATATCATTTTGACCGAGGGCCAAGTACGATCACGATGCCCGCAAGCTTCTGTTCCGTCTTCGATCATGCAGGTGTGGATATGGAGGATTACGTTCAGTTATACGAGTTGGAACCACGTACACGTAATATTTTTGCAGATGGGACCGTGGTCGATTTATCAGGCAATCGAAAGTGGATGAAGGAGCAGATTGCTGCCTACAGCCCGGAAGATGCGGCTCGTTATGATGCATTTATGGATGAGTCTGCTGCGCTGTATGCGGAAGCCAATCGGCATTTTCTTGGAAAGTTGCTGTTATCGCCTAAGGATAAATATAATCTTCGAATGCTGCGCAGTCTGCTGCGCGTACGGCCTACAGTGAAGTTGGATAAGCTGCTGCGTTCTTATTTCCAGCACCCCCATACCCTTGTGATGTTCGGTCGGTACGCAACCTATGTTGGGTCATCGCCATATCAGGCGCCTTCGATCTTTGCCATGATGGGTCATGTGGAAGCAGAAGAGGGCATCTATGGGGTCAAGGGTGGAACCTATCAACTAATAGAAGCAATGACACGGCTTGCTCAGGAAAAAGGGGTGCAGATCATTACTGGCATCGAAGTCCGCCAAATTGTTGTCAGGAGTGGTAAAGTGGCAGGTGTGGATACGGATCAGGGCTTCCGGGAAGCCGATCAGGTCGTTGCCAATGGAGATGTGCTGAGCGTCAATCGGCTGCTGCTTGCGCCAGAATATCGCAAACAGATGAGCGATGAGCGAATTCGCAAGTATGAGCCGTCGATATCCGGGTTCGTGACACTGGCTGGTGTGCGGAGACAGTATGAATCCCTGCTGCACCATACCGTCTTTTTCCCGGAACGGTATGAACCGGAGTTTGACCATATTTTCCGTGACCGAAAAATGCCTGCTGATCCCACGATCTATATCTGTTATTCCGGTTATTCGGAAGCGGGTATGGCTCCAGCGGGAGCCAGCAATCTATTCATTCTGGTGAACGCTCCGTATTTGTCGGACTCCTGGCATTGGGATGAGCAGATGGACCGTTATGGCGAATTGGTGTTGGAGAAGCTGACCGAGCGGGGCATTACGGGATTGAAGCAGTCGGATGTGCTGATCCGGTACACGCCACAGCATATAGAACGGGATACACTCGCTCATCGAGGGTCGATCTACGGCATCTCGTCCAACTCGGTGAAGCAGACCTTCATGCGTCCCGGCAATAAAAGCAAGGATGTCAAAGGGCTGTGGTACGTGGGTGGAACGACACATCCGGGAGGCGGAACACCGATTGTGACATTGTCCGGGCAGCTTGTTGGAGCGCAGCTGGCATCGGAAATCGTAACGTAAGTTATAGAAGAGATTCATCTAACAGAATGACTGACCCAACCTCCAAATATCTGAGTAGCAAATACAAATTGGACCTCGAAATTCAAGTTATTGTTGGGTTTCGGGGCACCCTTTCCATTGCTGGGCCGGAACGTTATACTGGTAGAGTTGACGCGTTGAGTGTGAATATCATTTATAATATAGATCCAAATCATACCGTTTGTACGTTACATAATTAGAATTAATATTTCTGAGAATCTCTCTGCTGTATCGGGCAAAATCCTGAACGGAACATAGCCGAAACTGGCAATTATCCTGTCCATCAGCACTATTCTCACATAAGGAGGTCTCATCATGAATGAACAAGAGCGAGCCGGCGAACGGCTGCTTCCCGAGGTGGCTACGGGGGAACGGAAGCTGGAGCATGTGCGCCTCTGTCTTGAAGAGAATGTTGCAGGAGAAGGGGTAACCAGCGGAATGGAGCGGTATGCTTTTCGTCATAACCCGTTACCTGAATTGAATTTTGAAGAGGTAAGTCTAGAGACTGTGTTTATTGGTAAAAGGGTGCGCACACCCCTGCTCATCAGTTCGATGACGGGTGGAAGCAAAACAACGGGCGCCATCAATGAGCGGCTTGCCCGTGTGGCGAACGCCCGAGGCTGGGCACTCGGCGTAGGTTCGATTCGGGCTGCCGTGGAACAGCCCGAGCTGGCAGCCACCTTCGATGTGCGGCGCTGGGCACCGGATATTCCGGTCATTGCGAACCTCGGCGCAGTGCAGCTGAATTACGGCTTCAACACTGCTGATTTTAAGCGGGCCGTTGAGATTGCGGGAGCGGACATGCTTGTGCTTCATCTGAACAGTTTGCAGGAGATCTTCCAGCCTGAAGGCAATACGGATTTTAGCGGATTACTTCATCGAATTGAGGATTTGTGTCAGCAATTGGACGTGCCTGTTGGCGTGAAAGAAGTGGGTTTTGGCATCGATGGAGTAACGGCACAGCGATTGTACGAAGCAGGTGTGGCCTTTATCGATGTGGCTGGAGCAGGTGGTACAAGCTGGGTGCAGGTCGAGAAGTTCCGGAACCGTAATCCGATACGCCGGGCGGCGGCAGAAGCTTTTGCAGACTGGGGCATTCCGACAGCGGAGTGTATTCAGGAAGTGAGAGCGGTAAACCCGGAAGGTGTTCTGATTGGCAGCGGTGGATTGTATAACGGTGTAGATGCAGCCAAAGCGCTTGCGCTTGGTGCGGATCTAGCCGGATTCGGCCGATCGTTGCTCGAATCCGCAGTCGCTTCCGATGATGCGCTGAATGAGCGTCTGGAACAGGTTGAATTCGAGCTGCGTACCGTCATGTTTGGCATTGGTGCAGGGCAGGTCGAGGATTTGCAAGGCACGCCACGTCTGGTGGAGCGGCGTTAAATTCGATATGGATATGTGTAAGCTGAGCTAACGAACCGGATGCACCTTATTATGTGATTTGCTTGGGATGAATAGACTAACGAACATTAGACACGTTATTCCTGCAAAACGTATGATGTGACATGCAAAATGAGGGTATAAAGCGTCTGTGGTTCGTTACCCCGCCGATTCTGTGCAATTAAGATCTAATAGAACGTGTGATTCATTACAAGTTGAAAACTTTAGCGTGTTAAAAGTGGCACCCCGCCAGGTCATGGAGTATGGGGAGCCTCTTTTTGTTGTACCAGGGAGAGAAAGGCTACATACATTCTTCTTTCACGGTTATCTTTTCGTTGGTTACAGTCACATAGGAGTTGCCTGACAAGTATTCGGTATATCCGCATACCGTCTCGTTATAGGTTTCACCACGGCTATCCGTAAACTCCAGATAGATGGATCCTTCTCCGGAGAGTCGCAGCTGTGGAGCGAACTTCACTTGTTTACCGCTGGGTACACCTTTCTTTAAGGTGTATATAGTACCCTCTTTGTTTGTATTGAACGAGTCAATGCCGCTGCTCACGCGTGCTGTGATATTAGAGAGATCATAATCGGACTGATTGTGAATCGTGATCCTTAAATGTCTGAAGGGGTCAAGCGCCTGGTAACCCATAGAAATAACTAATCCAATGAAGAGAATCACTGTAGATAGGATGATTATTTTCCTTTTTGAAAAGGGACGACGTGTATTCATAAGTAATCTGCTCCTTTCTTTCATATAGGTATAAACAGACTAAGGTAACTAAAAGTTGTATAGGATTTGGCTTGAATTGCATCATGCAGACCATGGTGTAACAAGATACAATACTATAGAGTGCAAAAAGATCATACATAGAACACTCGAACTAGGAGGGAAACCAATGGAACTGATCCCAATGAATCAAGAAGAATATGCAAATTTCCGTATTCGCTCGATTAAAGATTTTGCAGAAGAGAAAGTGGAGGCGGGTACTTGGGCTGTAGAAGAGGCTCAGGGACTTGCGGAGGCATCCTACGACAAATATTTGCCTGAAGGGCTGAATACACCGGGTGCTTACCTCTATAATCTGGTACATGCCATGGACGGGAATGTGGGTTATATCTGGTTTAACGTTACGGATAACCGCCGTGGTAAAGACGCTTTTTTGCTGGATATTGTGGTCGAAGAAGCCTATCGGGGCAAGGGCTATGGAACAGAGACGATGGAGGCACTTGAAAGGGAAGCCTTGAGTCTTGGCGTAGATCGCATTGGTCTGCATGTGTTTGGACATAATGTGCGGGCAAGCAGCTTGTATCGCAAGATGGGGTATGAGGTAACGGATCTGACGATGTACAAGGAAATCACAGGGTAAACCTAAAAACGGATAATCTAAGTCAAACGTATGATCTACGCAAAACGAAT
Organism: Paenibacillus sp. ALJ109b; assembly: GCF_010747435.1. Classification (NCBI taxonomy): domain Bacteria; kingdom Bacillati; phylum Bacillota; class Bacilli; order Caryophanales; family Paenibacillaceae; genus Paenibacillus; species Paenibacillus sp. ALJ109b. Next base: position 103,997 of record NZ_JAAIFP010000015.1, on the reverse strand, counting down.
CATCCGTAGTAACCGTGGATTTCGGGAAGCGGATGGTGCTCTGGTCGAATTGGCGAAGTTCCTTGATGCCTTGGGGTTTGTCATATATAATGTATAGGATTATCCATACCGAACAAGTAATCAATGAGGAGTTGTCATATACATGGCTTTGAAAGCTGGAATCGTGGGCCTGCCTAACGTTGGTAAATCCACACTGTTTAACGCAATTACACAAGCTGGTGCCGAATCGGCAAACTATCCGTTCTGTACGATTGACCCTAACGTGGGGATCGTTGAAGTACCGGACGAGCGTTTGGACAAATTGACAGAACTCGTTGTACCGAAAAAAACGGTACCAACGGCGTTTGAATTTGTAGATATCGCAGGTCTTGTTCGTGGTGCGAGCAAAGGCGAAGGTCTTGGTAACAAGTTCCTTGCACACATTCGTGAAGTAGACGCGATTGTACACGTGGTACGCTGCTTTGTAGACGAGAACATCACACACGTCGATGGCAAAATTGATCCGGTAAGCGACATCCAGACGATCAATCTGGAGCTGATCCTGGCCGATATCGAGAGTGTCGAGAAAAAAATCGATCGCTCCAAGAAAAACATGAAGGGCGGCAACAAGTCAGCTGCTCAGGAAGTAGAAGTACTGGAGAAAGTGAAGGCTGTTCTGTACGAAGACAAGCCAGCACGCAGCATGGAACTTACGGACGAAGAGCGTCTGATCGTGCGCGATCTGCACTTGCTTACCCTGAAGCCTGTTCTGTACGCAGCTAATGTAGCTGAGGACGAAATCGGTGATGTGGCGAACAATGCTTATGTGCAAAAAGTAAGAGAATTCGCAGCTGCTGAAAATGCAGAAGTGGTGCCGATCAGTGCGAAAGTGGAAGAAGAGATCTCGGAACTTGAAGGCGAAGATAAACAAATGTTCCTGGAAGAACTCGGTATCGAGGATTCCGGTCTGAACCTGTTGATCAAAGCGGCTTACAAATTGCTGGGTCTGTACACATACTTCACAGCAGGGGTACAGGAAGTTCGTGCTTGGACAATCCGTAAGGGTACAAAAGCACCTGGCGCAGCGGGTGTCATTCACACCGACTTCGAGCGCGGATTCATCCGGGCAGAGGTTGTTTCCTACGATGATCTGGTTGCTGCCGGTTCCATGAACGGTGCGAAAGAACGTGGACAACTTCGTCTCGAAGGTAAAGAGTATGTCGTCAGCGACGGCGATGTTATGCACTTCCGCTTCAACGTTTAATATCGATAGTCTAGATAAGAAAACATACTTGAATTTACGAGTATAGCAGCTCTGTCGTCTTCTTTTGAAGATGGCAGGGCTTTTTACATATCGAAGAATAATCTTCAATAACCCTAAGGTATCCAACAATAAAATTGTCTGTATATCCTGTACGCCCTACTGGATTGTTTACTCGCTCTGGATATAATAAAAGGAAGAAGTCTCATGAGAGATGAGCTCTTATAGTCTTTTGCAAATCAATCTGGTTGCTTAAAATAAGTAAATCATAATTTGGATGCAGATGCTGCAAACAGTTGCTATTCAGGAGCATAAGAATATGCTATAATTAAGAGTCGTATACCTATGTTAAATTTCTCGCTCGGCTTAATGAGTTGTAGCGGGTTTTATACCGGGTACGCGATTTCTTTTATATAACTTAAAAGTAAAGGATTTGATGACGTTGTAGCGATGTTATACGTCGATCATAAAATGAATGTTACGGTCAGGGATTTCTGTGAACTCCGTGCCTTTTGAAATATAAATGGTCTGATAACGCATGAATGAATGCCTATCGGAATCGAATGAATGTTGAAATGCTGGAACGAAAATAACGCGTGAGGTGACTATACATGTTTGATAAATTACAGGCGTTAGCCGACCGTTACGAGAAACTCAGCGAGCTGCTGTGTGACCCGGATGTAGCAAGTGACAACAAGAAGCTGCGGGAATATTCCAAAGAACAATCGGATCTGCAGCCTACCTATGAAGCATACAATGAGTACAAACAAGTGAGCCAGGATCTTGAAGCTGCGAAAGAAATGCAGGGCGAGAAGCTGGACGACGAGATGCGTGAAATGGTCAAAATGGAAATTGATGAACTGAGCACTCGCCAGAAAGAATTGGACGATCTGATTCGTGTTCTCATGCTGCCGAAAGACCCGAATGATGATAAAAACGTCATCGTTGAAATTCGTGGAGCAGCTGGTGGGGACGAAGCGGCGCTGTTTGCAGCGGATCTCTATCGGATGTATACACGTTATGCTGATACGCAAGGCTGGCGCGTGGAACTGATGGACGTTAACACAAATGATCTGGGCGGATTCAAAGAGGTTGTATTCCTCATTAATGGACGCGGCGCTTACAGTAAAATGAAATACGAAAGTGGCGCACACCGTGTGCAACGTATTCCTACAACGGAATCGGGCGGCCGGATTCATACGTCTACTTCCACAGTAGCGGTTATGCCTGAAGCCGAAGATTTCGATATCGAAATCCATGATAAAGATATCCGTGTAGATACGTTCTGTTCCAGTGGTGCCGGCGGACAATCGGTTAATACCACGAAATCGGCTGTACGGGTAACTCACGTTCCAACGGGAATTGTGGCTACTTGTCAGGATGGTAAATCCCAGAACTCGAATAAAGAAAAAGCATTGCAAGTTCTGCGTACGCGTATCTTCGATATGATGCGTCAGGAAGAAGAAGCGAAAATTTCGAGTGAACGGAAGAGCAAAGTGGGTACAGGCGACCGCAGTGAGCGGATTCGTACCTATAATTTCCCACAAAGCCGTGTTACGGATCACCGTATCGGTTTGACGATGCACAAGCTGGATCAAATCATGAATGGTGAGATTGCTGATATCGTGTCTGCGCTGACGATTGCCGAGCAGACGGATATGATGGATAGAGGAGAATAATGCTGTGACCCGCGTGCAGTTTGTCATGACGCCGGAACAGAGTTGTCGGGAAGCCTTCGTGGAGGCTTCCTCTTTTTTGGAGAAGTGCGGCGTGTACGAGCCGCACAACAATGCCCGGCTGCTGCTGGAACATGTACTCGGCCGCGAAGGGGCCGCGTACTATATGATGCAGCCGGAGCCCTTTCCCAGCGAGCTTCGTAGTCGCTGGGAAGACGCCGTCACGCGCAAGGCTGCAGGTGAGCCGGCGCAGTACATTATCGGCAGCCAGGAATTCTACGGGCTGCCGTTCGAGGTCACGCCGGCCGTGCTGATCCCGCGGCCAGAGACCGAGCTGCTGGTCGAGGCTGTGCTGCGCGAAGCCGACCGCGTGTTTCCCGGCGGCGCTCCGCTCGCCGTCGACATTGGCACGGGCAGCGGTGCCATCGCAGTGACGATGGCTTCGCAGCGCCCGCACTGGCAGGTAGGCGCCGGAGATATATCGGCGGCTGCCCTGCAAGTGGCCGCGCGGAACGCGGCCGCGAACGGGGTGCAGATCGACTTCCGTGAAGGCGATCTATTAGCCCCGTTCGCTGGGGCGCGGGTGGACATCCTGGTGTCCAACCCGCCTTACATCCCGGCGGCGGATATCGCCGGGTTGCAGCCCGAGGTGCGCGATCATGAGCCGCGCACGGCACTGGACGGCGGCCCGGATGGCCTGGGGCCGTACCGCATCATGTTGGAGCAGCTGGCGCTGCTGCCTGCACCGCCGCAGATCATCGGTTTTGAGCTGGGTCAAGGTCAGGCTGGGGACATCGCCGCTCTGCTTGAATCGGCCGGATATTGGCCGGAGATTATCGTCGTGCCGGACCTTGCAGGCATCGAACGGCATGTACTGGGTGTTCGTACTTCGGAACAGGTGACGAAAATGTAAGGTTCCACGGGTTTTCTTTTTGCCGTGAAATCCTCTACAATGAGATATACCGAAGATTGCTGAATGCTTGGAGGAACATAACTACATGCTGCATAAATTCAAAAAAATAGACTATTCCATTGTGTTTATATTGCTCATTCTGATGGCGATTAGTATCTTGTCGATTTATAGTACCACCTTTGGCAGACCGAAGTGGGAGGCTTATCCCCAGAAAGCAGTAATTTTTTACATTATCGGTTTTATTGTGTTTTTTGGAATGTCCATGATTAACTACAAATTGATCATTAAAAATTACCTATACATTTATGGCGTGGGCATGATATTGCTTATTCTTGTTATGTTTATCGGTAAGGAGTACTATGGGGCTCAAGGATGGTTATCCATATTTGGCCTGAGCTTGCAGCCTGCGGAGCTGTTCAAACTATGTCTGATTGTCTTTCTGTCAGCGCTTCTGGCGAGGAAGAAAAACAGGCCGTTGTTTTTTGGACGAGATGTCATCCCGATCTCACTCTGTGTGCTTCCCCCATTGCTGCTCGTCTTGCTTCAAAATGACTTGGGGAATGCGCTGAGTTATGTCATTATCCTAGTAGGGCTTCTCTGGATAGGTAATATCAAATTCACGCATGCCCTGATCGGTTTTGTCATAGCGGTGGCCGCTTTGATCGGTGGGACACAAGCCTATATTCATTACCATGATGAAATTGTAAAATTTCTGAAGGACATTGGTCGCTCTCACTGGGCAGATCGTTTCGACCCTTGGCTTGTACCGGATCAGACGTCAAGGGACGTGCTATGGCAGACCTACAATGCCAAGTTGGCTATAGGTTCTGGAGGTATTAGTGGTAAAGGATACTTAGAAGGTACCACGATTCAGTCGAATCGGGTGCCGCTGGCCTACGCGGACTCGATCTTTGTGCAGATTGGTGAAGAATTTGGTTTTGTTGGAGCATCGGTGTTGCTGCTTCTCTACTTTATCTTGATCCACAGGCTGGTGCTGATTGCACTGGAATGTAAGGATAGGGCAGGGCCATATCTCATTGTCGGTATTATAGCGATGCTGCTCTACCAGATCTTTGTCAACATTGGTCCGTTCATTGGTCTGATGCCGCTGACAGGGATTACACTGCCGTTTATCAGTTTCGGGGGAACCTCGCTTGTTCTCAACATGCTTAGTATGGGACTTGTGATGAGTATCAAAGTGCATACAGAAGAGAATGAGGATATTCTCGGTTCCTCAGAACAGCCAAGCATTACGGAACTGGTATTGAAGCTATTCAGACGCAAATCAACACAGCAGGAGCAATAGTTTTGATCCTAGGACAGACTCTTTGCAAGTGAATACGATATAAGCTAACCCTGGAATCAACAGATCAGAGCAAGATGGATCTGTGGGTCTCAGGGTTTTTCGTTATTTATTTGACGGATTTCCAATTTGTCTTCCAATTCTATACAATGGTAATATTAAAGACTAATGGAAATAATTATTGGGTATTAAACCTCAGGGGGATACGTGGGAACATGCTGAGAATGCTGAAGAAGATGGACGGGGTTATTCTGTTTGTGTTGCTGCTGCTTATGGTTATGAGTGTATTTACGGTGTACAGTGCGATTCAGTCCGATCCGAAATTGGGCAATCATCATATCAAAACCTTGCTGTTTTACGGGATTGGATTCGTAGCCATCATTGGTATTGGATTAGTGAATTATAAACTGTATATCCAATATGCATTTTATATTTACGCAGTGGGGATCATTCTACTGGTTCTTGTCAACTTTATAGGCGGCACGATCAATAATGCGAATGGATGGATAAAGATTAATGATTATCTTTCTTTTCAACCGGCAGAATTGTTTAAAATGATCTTAATTCTGTTTCTGGCGCATGTATTGGTCAAAAGAAAAAATTCTACGCTTCATTTCTGGAAAGACATCGTGCCCATTGGTTTATGGACATTCGTCCCCTTTGCACTCGTAATGATTCAGAATGATCTGGGCAACGCCCTTGGATACATCGTGATTCTGGTCGCTGTGTTATGGATAGGGAATATCAAGTGGTCTCATGCATTAATTGCTCTTGCTATTGTGGGGATCACCTTTTTTGGATTCGTCAAAGCATATACGTCGTATCACGATGAGATTTTCACCTTTCTGGAAAAGGCGAACCGGGAGCACTGGGCCGAGCGGATTGACCCCTGGCTTGTACCGGATAAAGCAACGTCGAAAGCTTCCTGGCATACGAAAAATGCGGGTCTCGCCATAGGCTCGGGAGGAATAACAGGTAAAGGTTACATGCAGGGGACATCTGTCCAATCGGGGCGTGTACCGTATACATATTCAGATTCCATTTTTGTGGTCATTGCTGAGGAGTTTGGTTTTGTAGGTGGATCTGTTCTGCTCTTAATGTATTTTATCCTCATTCATCGTATGGTGTTAATCGCATTACAATGTAGAGACAGGGCAGGACCTGTAGTGATTGTAGGGATTATCGGCATGCTGTTATATCAGGTGTTTGAAAATATTGGCGCTTTCCTCGGGCTGATGCCGCTTACGGGCATTACGCTGCCGTTTATCAGCTATGGAGGCACCTCGTTGCTCATTAATATGGCATGTATCGGGCTGGTGATGAGCATTAAATTGTATGGTCAGGAAGACGAGGACGAGCTTCTTATGGGAGAACAACGACCTACCTTGCTGGAACGTTTATGGAGTATGGTCAAAAAGGAAAAGACAACAGCGTAATCTTAAACTTTGGTATGATTCAACTCTGCCATGGACATCCATCTTCCCATTCAGAGGGTGTTGAAGTATGTTATGGAGCAGTAAGTAATTTGTTTGCTAATCCGATCTTTGCCTGCGGCAGTCAGGTGAAGATCTTTTTTGTTTTTAAGGTTGTGTGAATTTGTAGCTTTAGAAGAATGACAAATTTAATTTTTATTGACAAATATTTCAATTCTGTATTATCCTAATTTTAACTAGATTATATCAGTAACTTACCTGCTACTTATACTCTACACCAGACAGTAATCGATACTTTGAAAGTCGTTATGAATCTACTCCTCATCCATACACCCAGTCATGCCAATGATGAATGTAACCGTAATTAAACTGGTGTACTCTTCCCTAGAATATCAAAATATTTCAGCTATAAAGAACCTTTGATATCCATTGCCCTTCAGCTCAACATTCTATGATCCTTTTAAGTTAGCCTACTTTTTTCTGCGAATCTATTTATTTCATCCATGAATTTCAGCGAACCAGATTTCTTTTCTTATAAATGAAATCGATTACATTAAATTGTAAACGCTTCCTTTAATTCGAGTTTGATTGAAACAGAAAGGGTGAAAAGCGATGTGGATCAACGAACATATTCTTTCAGCGGCATTAACGAGAGAAGCAGTAGGGAGTACAGGGCGTGATCCTCCTGCTAACCAAAATGTGAGGCTGCTGCTGAATTCCTAAAATTAAAACCCCAAAGGAGAGTTATATGATGAACCTAAATCGAGTGGGTACGACCCCTTCATTTGTAAAAGTGTTTATGCTCTTATTTTTATCTTTTGCACTAACCGTTTCAACATTTGCCATTGGACCAGCTAAACAAGCGGACGCAGCTCCTCTTCCAAAGAAAATTATTGCTTATGTGGCTGGTTGGGCCAACTGGACCGCGAATGATATCAAGGCAGAACAGCTCTCTCATATCAATTATTCCTTCGCTCTCATCTCCAACGGCAAAGCAACAATTACAAATTCAGATCGTACCAAACTGCAAATGATGGTTGGATTGAAATCCAGAAACCCTGATCTGAAGGTGTTATTGTCTGTTGGTGGCTGGGGAGCTAACGGTTTTTCAGACGCTGCGCTAACGGACGCCTCACGCACAACATTTGCCGACAGCATTGTGCAGTTGGTAACCTCTAATAACCTGGATGGCGTCGATCTGGATTGGGAATATCCGACCAACCCTGCTGCTGGTACAACTGCGCGGCCGCAGGATAAACAAAACTTCACACAACTGCTCTCGAAGGTGCGTGAGAAGCTCAATGCTCAAGGACAGATTAATGGCAAACAATATCTGCTGACCATTGCCGCCGGAGCGAGCAGCAGTTATCTGAACGGTGTGGAGATCAATAATATCACGCCTCTGCTCGATTGGATCAATCTGATGACTTACGATTTTCATGGAACCTGGGATGCAACCACAGGTCATCATACGAATCTGTCCGGAAGAGATATTAGTGTAACGTCTGCGGTCAATCTGTTCAGAAATAGCGGTGTTCCCGCGAACAAACTGGTCATTGGCGGAGCCTTTTATGGCCGGGCCTGGACTGGGGTTCAGAATTCGAACAATGGTCTGGACAGGCCCGGTTCCGGTGGTTTTGAACCCGACTACAACACTATTGTCAGTCAATATTTGAATAAAAACGGATATACACGATACTGGGACAGCAGTGCCCAAGCTCCTTATCTGTTTAATGGAAATACCTTTATCTCCTATGATGACCCGCAATCGCTCAGCCTGAAGGTGCAATATGTGAAAAACAGCAATCTGGGTGGCATCATGTTCTGGGAGTACAGCAATGACCGCTCAGGTGCGCTGCTTCAGGCCGTATATTCAGAGGTTACGGGTGGGGGAACGGTGCAGCCTCCGAATCCAAGTGGGTACAACTATCTGGTTGCTCAAGCCAATCAGCAAATCGTCTCTGCCGATAATCAAGGCAATGACCAGCTAGTCGCCAATCGGACGACGGCAGGAGACTGGGAGCTTTTTGAATGGATCACGAACTCCGATGGAACGGTGTCCCTCAAGTCCAAAATCAATAATAAATATGTCACAGCAGATGTTAATCTGGGTGGTGCCTTGATCGCAAAAGCCACAACCATTCAGCAATGGGAGAAGTTCAATCGTGTGGATCTGGGTGATGGAACAATCGCATTGCAGGCACTCGCCAATAACCTGTATGTGACCTGTGATCTGAACAATGACGGTAAACTTGTCGCGAGTCGCAATTCGGTTGGCGGGGCTTGGGAAGCTTTTCGGGTGAATAAGTAGCCGAGAAGCAAGGGCATTCAAACAGTATGCTAATTGGGACATCAAGGGTAGGTTAGAGTTTTAGATTTATCAAAGAAGTGCCAGCCGACAAGCGTTCCGTAGGCAGGCGCTTCTTTGAATTTCATCAGTTTCATGAGCGAGATAATAGTCCTTTCGTTTTATGTCTTACCCTCCTATTAAAATTTTAGTAGATTTGTAGTCTAGCAGGTTTACTTCCGTCTCTTCCGGGCATACTGATAGACATGAGAGAGTTACAGGGATCATGATCACGGGAGCCGAGGGGGAGAATGGAATGAGCAGAAGAATCGTGAAACAAATTGGACTTATAATTGTATGTCTTATGATGATTATTATGATGTGGGAAGGTCAGAAAACCGATGCAGCTGTGGCGGCCACAGCGATTCCGGAACAATCCATTCGTTTGCGTATTCTCGCAAACTCGGATGCAGCGGGAGATCAATTGGTCAAACGCGAGATTCGTGACGCCGTCGTTGCCCAAATGAATGAGTGGGTAACCGAACTGGAGAATCCGCAAAGTCTGGAAGAAGCGCGTGGGGTCATTCGTCAGCATCTATCTGAAATAGAGGATCGTGTGGGAGAAGAGCTTGCCAATCGTGGCTTAACCTATTCATATCAGGTGGAACTGGGGCTAGTTCCGTTTCCAACCAAATTATATGGTGGTACCGTATATCCTGCTGGAGATTACGAAGCAGTGCGTATAACACTGGGAAAAGGTGAAGGTCAGAATTGGTGGTGTGTGTTGTTTCCACCATTATGCTTCATAGATGCAGGAACAGGTGATGCGCTGGCGAAGCCTGCAACAGCATCAGCATCAGCAGCTGCGGAGCCTGGAGACGCACAAGCATCTGTGCAGACAGCTACACCGGAAGCACGTTTCTTCCTGTGGGATATGGCGATCAAATTGTGGGATTGGGTAACGGGATTGTTTGCATAACATGGTGCTAGATATAAGCTTTATCAGGGGGGACTTCGATTCAGGGAAGTGCCCTTTTGTTTTATTATGGGTTCGAGTCAAAGACTATGTGATGTTAATCGCTGGTAAGATTCAGACCGCATCCTCGGGCAGAGCAGATATGTTATAATTATAGGAATCAGAAAACATAAGCGAAGAAGGCATCGCGGAAGCGGGATGTCTTGCATTAACTACCCTACTGAAGTTTAGGAATGATGGATACATGATGAGAGAAAACGAGAAATTGCATCAGTCTTCCATGAAAGGTATGGAGAACGATGAAAGTACAGAGAAAATGGTTACAAGTATGTGGGATGTCAATGTACTGTTAGCCAATGACAATACGGATGATGTGGGAAAAGGCAGTACGTATAAACAGGCCCTCGCTGACTTACAGGATGCCGCAGCCTGTATTCGTCAAGGACAGACCGTGGCCTTCCCAACCGAGACGGTTTACGGTCTGGGTGCAGATGCTCGCAGTACAGCTGCGGTGGAAGCTGTATTTGCAGCCAAAGGACGGCCTTCAGACAATCCGCTGATTGTTCATATTGCACAGCGTGACCAGTTGGATTCGCTGGTCACAGAAGTGAATGACACAGCGGAGGCCCTGATGGCGGCCTTCTGGCCGGGGCCGCTTACGCTTGTGCTGCCGGTTAGGCCAGGGGCGGTATCCCCGCGGGTAACCGCTGGTTTGGACACGGTGGCCGTGCGGATGCCGGATCATCCGGTGGCCTTGCAGTTGATCGCGGCGGCGGAATGCCCGGTCGCTGCGCCGAGCGCCAACCGCTCCGGTCGGCCAAGCCCGACTCTCGCCGCACATGTGCGCGAGGATCTGGCAGGCCGCATCGGCGGCATCGTGGACGGCGGCCCCACCGGGGTGGGCGTCGAGTCCACGGTGGTGCAGGTCGGTGACGACGGTACCGTCACCATCCTGCGCCCTGGCGGCATTACGGCGGAACAACTGTCCGCCGTTGCCGCCCGTGTCGCCACGGACCCGGCGCTGCTCGCCGAGGGGCCCGGTGGCGATGACAGCCCGGCGCCGCGCTCGCCGGGCATGAAGTACACGCACTACGCGCCCACAGGTGCGCTGTGCGTGGTGGAGGGGCCGCCCGCAGCGGTGGCGGCCTGGATCAGCGCCGCCCTCGCAGAGGCGGCGCAGCGCGGGGAGCGCACCGCGGTGCTGGCGTTCGCCGAGCACGCGGAGCAGTACCGCGCCGATGCCGTGTTCTCGCTGGGCGAAGCCAGCGAGCTGGAGGAAGCAGCGCGCCGGCTGTACGCCGCGCTGCGCAGCTGCGATGAGCAGGGGGCCACATATATTGTGGCTGAAGCCTGCTCGCGCGAAGGGCTGGGAGCAGCCGTCATGAACCGGCTGCTCAAGGCGGCAGGTCACCGACTTATTCAGGTCGGTAACCGATAGCTCCCTTTTTCCATAATATCGCTATGAATATTCCCCTCTGGCACCTGCCCTCTAGCCACGACTAGCCATTCATTCTTTGAATGCCAGCCATGCAAAAAGCCTTCTCAGGTCATGTTTAGGTTCTTGTCCGCATATGGTGTACAAGAACCTTTACGTGACTTGGGGGTATGGGGATGTGGGATGTGTCTGCCCATGTAGGGCAGTTGGTAACCATTTTGATTATGGCCGTCGCTCTCGGACTCGACGCGTTCTCACTCGGCATCGGGATTGGCATGAAGGGTATTCGTCTGAGAGACGTATTGCGAATCAGTACCGTAACGGCCCTGTTTCACATCATCATGCCACTCATCGGCATGTATACAGGCAAATACGTCAGTTCCCTGCTTGGTGACATTACGACGTATGCAGCTGGCGGTCTGCTGGTCCTGCTGGGCGCCCATATGATTTTGAACGCATTCCGGGAGGGAGACACCAAACTGGTGGATCATCGATCTCTGCTCGGTGTGATTCTGTTCTCACTGAGTGTCAGCGTGGATTCGTTCTCCGTTGGAGTCTCGCTCGGCATGTTCAGCAGTGACTTGGTGTTAACGGTGCTGGCTTTTGGTGTCTGTGGTGGAGCAATGTCCGTTATGGGTCTGCTGTTGGGACGGCGTGTGAGCAAAAACATGGGCGATTACGGGGAAGCGGTTGGCGGAGCGATCTTGCTCGCTTTTGGACTTTTGTTTATATTTTAAAAAACGACGTTAACCATGATTACAGCCTAGTGAAGTCTTCAATATATAGTTAAGAGGTTCATTGGTTCAGAATTAGTTTCAAACATGATTCGACAACATTTGCAAAATGGGGAGGCTAACCACAATGAAACATATTTTGTTTGTATGTACAGGGAATACATGTCGCAGCCCCATGGCGGAGGGACTTTTACGTAAACTGGCGTCTGAGCGGGGCATTCAGGTGGACGTTCGTTCCGCAGGTGTAGCCGCCACAACGGGCATGCCGATTTCCCGTCATGCGGAGGCCGTATTAAGGGATCACAACGTGGAGGGACCACCTCATTCGACGCTCCTTAGCTCCAACCTGGTCGGTTGGGCCGATCTGATTCTCACGTTGACACGCAGTCATAAACAGCATGTAATACAGGTTTTTCCCGACTCTGTACACAAGACCTATACCTTGAAAGAGTATGTGGAAAATGACGAGCAAGTCCTGAATGATCTTCAGGAACTGGACAGCCTGTTTGCGACCTTGGAGATGAAACGTGCGCTAGGTCAGGAGATTTTGGCATCTGAACGTGAGCGGGCAATCGAGATCAGACAGCGGATTCCGAGCTTTGATATTTCCGACCCGTTTGGCGGCAGCCGCGACGATTACAACATAGCTGCGGCAGAGATTCGGACCGCGCTCGACAGACTTTTGGACAAGCTGGATTAATTGGATTCGTTTAATCATTCCCAGCTACCGATGGATTACCATATAAAAAACGTACACGGGATGTAAATTACCCGTTGATTTTAAACGCAGGTTGTTTTATGATGGATGGGAAAACAGGGATCCGGTGTAACTGGCGACGAAGTGGGCATAACCACGATGGAGCACCGGAACAAACGGCCGGTCGCCTGGGCAAAAGAGCAATTCTGCGTTACCCGCAGACTGCTCTTTTTTTCGTCTTTCATCTGATTATTCGCTATAATAGTACCTGAAATGCCATGCAAGAATACCAAGGGCAGCCAAGAGGAAGCCGGGCATGATTTTATCGGGAGGCGATAGGATGACTATTGAGTTAGATTCGGAACAACCCGGATTGCATGAACAGACCGCATCCATTCTGCGTGAACTGGCGCTTGCCGGACAGCTTGGAACTGGACAGATCGTTGTGATCGGTACAAGTACAAGTGAAGTCGCAGGCAAACGGATTGGTACAGGCGGTGCGGTTGAAGTAGCGCAGCAGCTTCTTGCGGGTATACGCGAGGTGCAGCAGGAGTTCGGTTTTGATGTTGTATTCCAATGCTGTGAGCACCTGAACCGTGCACTGGTTATGGAGCGTTCACTGCTTACACGTCTTGGATTGACTGAAGTGGGTGCAGTACCTGTGCCCAAAGCAGGTGGTTCCATGGCATCCGCAGCGTATCGCTCGCTGACCGATCCATGCCTGGCTGAACATGTGCAGGCCCATGCGGGACTGGATATTGGGGAGACGATGATTGGCATGCATTTGCGGCATGTGGCAGTACCCTTCCGGACAGCACTCCGCTACATCGGTGATGCTCGTGTAACTACAGCATTGACCCGTCCAAAGTTGATTGGTGGCGAGCGTGCAGTGTATCGTATGGAAGAGCAACCAGATTCGACATTTTGTGACTGATATCTTCAACCTATATAAAGCCAAATTAGACTTTACACGAAAACGGAGAGTGCAACACCAATCTGAAGAAGCAAAGCGTTCGCCTTTATCCCCGGATTCCCCCCTTATTATAAGGGAGTTCAGAAAAATCTGGGGATAACAGCGATCGGAAGATGGTGATGCAATCGAAGTCAGGAGTGTAACCACTGTAGTTTCGCTTTATAACTTCACTTATAACTGGAGGAATTTAATCATGGAACAATTGCGCAAGAATGACCCGGCAGTACTGGAAGCGATGAATCTTGAACTGAAACGTCAACAAAACAACATTGAGCTGATCGCGTCCGAGAACATCGTAAGCGAAGCGGTTATTGAGGCATTGGGATCTGTACTTACCAACAAGTACGCTGAAGGATATCCGGGCAAACGTTACTACGGTGGTTGTGAGCATGTTGATATCGTAGAAGATATCGCGCGTGATCGTGCCAAAGAATTGTTTGGAGCAGAACATGTGAATGTTCAACCTCACTCCGGTGCACAAGCGAACATGGCAGTATACCTTGCGGCTCTGAAACCAGGTGATACCGTTCTGGGTATGAACCTTGCGCATGGCGGACACCTCACACATGGTAGCCCGGTTAACGCTTCCGGATTGCTGTACAATTTCGTGGCTTACGGTGTACAAGAAGATACATTCCTGATTGATTATGATGAAGTGCGCAAAGCGGCATTTAAACATCGCCCTCGTATGATCGTTGCAGGTGCAAGTGCATATCCGCGTATCATTGATTTTGAAAAGCTTGCTTCCATCGCCAATGATGTAGGTGCTTTGTTCATGGTGGATATGGCTCACATCGCAGGACTGGTAGCTGCAGGCTTGCATCCAAGCCCGGTTCCACATGCGCATTTCGTAACGACAACTACACACAAAACGCTGCGTGGACCTCGTGGTGGTATGATTCTGTGCCGCAAAGCTTGGGCAGCGGCGATTGATAAAGCGGTATTCCCGGGTTCCCAAGGTGGACCTCTGATGCACGTGATTGCTTCCAAAGCGGTAGCATTCGGTGAAGCATTGCAACCTTCGTTCAAAACGTATGCACAAAACGTGGTAAAAAATGCACAAGTATTGGCTGAAACGCTGATTGCTGAAGGATTGAACATCGTATCCGGTGGTACAGACAACCACTTGATGCTGATCGACACACGCAGCGTGAATATCACAGGTAAAGAAGCTGAGCATGTACTTGATTCCATCGGCATTACCGTGAACAAAAATGCAATTCCGTTTGATCCGACTAGCCCGTTTGTAACGAGCGGTATCCGTATCGGTACACCTGCAGCTACTTCCCGTGGTATGAACGAAGAAGCAATGGTAGCTATTGGTAAGATCATTGCCAAAACATTGAAGAACCCTAAAGATGCAGCTAAATTGGACGAAGCCCGTGCGGAAGTAACGGCGCTCACCGACCAATTCCCACTGTACACTGACCTTAAATACTAAAAAAACTTGCTCATGGTGTTTGTATCTGAGTGTTCTTTAAATGGGATACAAACAACGTAGCGGACAGAATGAAGCCGTAGAAGCGTAGCGCTCGCCTTTATCCCCGGATTTTCCCCTTATTAAGGGGAATCAAAAAAATCTGGGGATAACAGCGATCGGAGGTGCATTCTGTTTGCGGAGTGCCATTGTATGCATCATTTTCATTTTCTCAGGCGACATAACAGCGAGAGCAAAAAGGACCGGATGACTCATTTTTCCGGTCCTATTTTTATAGGATTCGGTTTTCTGTAATGATTGAGTGCCCTTTGATGGTGTAATTCGGTGTAGGTGATGATATAATATACAGGATTTATCGGGGCCTATGAATGATGATTAGGCATATTTGGTAATGCTGAACATGAAGAACATACCGGAGGGACAAATTAGATGGGAAAATTAGTAATATGTGATCACCCTTTGATTCAACACAAACTGACGTTTATACGCGACATGCGTACGAATACGAAAGATTTTCGTGAATTGGTGGATGAAGTGGCTACACTGATGGCTTATGAGATTACAAGAGATGTTGAGCTGGAGACTATTGATGTACAGACACCAGTAGCTGAAACACAAGGAAAAGTCATTTCTGGACGTATGCTTGGGCTGGTTCCGATTTTGCGTGCGGGCCTTGGGATGCTGGATGGTGTTGTTAAATTGCTGCCAGCGGCAAAAGTTGGACATGTAGGTTTGTTCCGTGACCCGGAAACCCTGCAACCTGTTGAGTACTACACCAAGCTGCCTACGGACGTTACAGAGCGTCAGTTGATTGTCATCGACCCGATGCTGGCAACTGGCGGTTCTGCCATTGCTGCTATTGACGTGCTCAAAAAACGCGGCTGCACGCAAATCAAAATGATGAACCTGGTGGCAGCTCCTGAAGGAGTAAAAGCTGTTCAGGATGCGCATCCGGATGTAGACATCTACGTTGCTGCACTGGACGACCGTCTGGATGATCACGGCTATATTGTTCCCGGACTGGGAGATGCAGGAGACCGTCTATACGGCACTAAATAAGCATATCGCATGCTTTGTAAGAGGTTGTTCAAAAAGTCCAATTTTGATTACGAAGGATGCCCAAGGGCATCATCGACATCGAATATGAAATTCAGCCGAAATGTCCGTTGCTCACGTAGTTTTCCCTACGCTCCGCTACTCCATTTCTACCTTCATTCCATATTCTTGGTACTGAAAACCGGACTTTTTGAACATGAACTTATAGAAAAGGGGCTTTGCTTCAATGTCCAAGAAAATTAAAGTCATGACGATATTCGGGGTGCGCCCGGAAGCCATCAAGATGGCTCCGCTTATTTTGGAACTGCAGAAACATCCCGAATCTATTGAATCGATCGTTTGCGTTACTGCACAGCATCGTCAGATGCTGGATCAGGTTCTTGAAGTATTCAATATTCATCCAGACTACGATCTGGATGTGATGAAAGATCGCCAGACGCTGAATGAAATTACAATTCGTGTGCTGGGAGGCCTGGAGCCGGTTTTGCGAGAAGCAAAACCGGATATCGTACTGGTTCACGGTGATACGCTGACAACGTTTGTAGCCAGCTATGCTGCGTTCCTGCAGCAGATCCAGGTGGGTCATGTGGAAGCAGGTCTTCGCACATGGAACAAGCTCTCTCCATACCCGGAAGAAATGAATCGTCAGTTAACCGGAGTGCTTGCTGACTTGCATTTTGCGCCTACGGACTGGTCGTCTTCCAATCTTGCCAAAGAAAATAAATCGGAGTCTAGTACGTATGTCACAGGCAACACGGTAACAGATGTGTTTCAATATACAGTACGGCAGGATTACACACATCCGGTACTAGATTGGGCACAGGGCAAGCGTCTTGTGCTGATGACAGCTCACCGCCGTGAATCCCAAGGCGAGCCTCACCGTAACATTTTCCAGGCCGTCAAACGGATTGCCGACGAGTTTGAGGATATTGCCATCGTGTATCCGGTGCATCCAAGTCCTGCTGTGAAGGAGCCGGCTCACGCGATTTTGGGGAATCACCCCCGTATTCAACTTATTGATCCACTAGACGTGGTGGATTTGCATAACTTTTACCCGCATACTCACTTGATTTTGACAGATTCAGGTGGTTTGCAGGAAGAAGCGCCTTCGTTTGGTGTGCCTGTTCTTGTCCTTCGGGATACAACGGAGCGTCCGGAAGGAATTGAGGCTGGAACACTGGAGCTGGTGGGTACCGAAGAGGAACGTGTATATGAGCGGACCAAAGCTCTGCTTACAGACGAAACACTGTATGCAAGCATGAGTCAGGCTGCCAATCCGTATGGTGATGGACATGCTTCGGAAAGAATTGTCAATGCGATTTTGCATCATTTTGGTGTGAATAGTGAACGTCCGGAATCATTTCACAGAAAATTCAAAAAATAATTCATTTTTTCTGATGGATTAATAAAGGGTACAGCATACAGTTAAACTGTACGGTTTACGCGGGTTTATGGGCTCTGATGGCCTGTAATCCCGTCGTTTTCCCCTTTAAAACGCTAAAATCATTCAATTGACAAAGGCTCTCATCATTCAGTAAAATTAACTGGGATTGCAAGGGTGGCGTGGAAAATGGCCGATTCGAACAAACCAAATTCATCCCGTAACCATGATGATAATGTGTGGAAAGCAATGGGGCTCGTGACAGCTTTTGGAATCGAGATTGCCATTCTCGCTGTTGCCGGATATTACGTTGGCTCCTGGTTGGACAAGACCATCGGGGGTAGCGGAATATGGATCGCCGTAAGCGTTCTCTTTTTTTTGGCAGCAGGCGGCGTAAGCATCTACTTTATCGCGAAAAAATTCATGGGGGAAAGTGATGAGTGAACTAACCAGATACCGCAGAATGATGACTGTTTTCATCATGTACTTTCTTATGATTTGTTTTCTCGCAGCGGCCTTTATGCCACGTGTGGAGACAATTGCTTTGGGACTGGCCCTGGGTACAGGAATTAGCTGGATCAATGCATTTTACCTGGGCTTCAAAGTAAGGAAAATGTCTGATGATGCGGCAGAAGGTAACTTGAAGCGTGTGAACCTGGGATTTTTGACAAGAGCGGCACTCGCAGTGCTCGGTATCTTCATATCGATGCGCTTTCCGCAGTACTTCAATACATATGCGGTTGCAGGCGGTCTGGTCATTGCACAATTTTCCTTACTGATTATAGGGATCGTCTATTCCCGCAGAGCAGAATGATGTTAGGTGCTGCAGCTTTCAAGTCGAGAAAGGGGTGAGAAAAATATGCATGAAGCTCCAATTATTATGCTTGGCGGATTTCGACTGGATCTATCGGTTCTGTTGATGCTGGTTGTTACAGGTGCACTTGTTTTCATTTTTGCTGTACTGGCAACACGTAGATTATCCGTTGAAAATCCCGGCAAGCTGCAAAATTTTATGGAGTGGGCAGTAGAATTCGTCCGCAATCTGATTTCCAGCACGATGGATATGAAGAAAGGGAAACATTTTATCTCTCTCGCTCTTTCCATGATTATGTTCATTTTTGTAGGTAATATGCTAGGTCTTCCGTTTCAGGCGGTTACTGAAGTTACGGAGGTTAGTCAGGCGCAGGTATTCAATCAACCGATTGTCACTGCTGTTGATGCGTTTAACGAAGCGCATGCCAAGGACCCTGAAGCACATCCACACGTTGAACTGGCTTGGTGGAAATCACCGACAGCCGACTTGTCTGTAACGATGGGACTGGCACTCGTAGCATTCCTGGTATCTCATGGACTTGGATTGTTCCGTAACACAAGAGGATATCTCCAGCATTATCTTAAACCGTTCGCCTTGTTCTTGCCGATCAACCTGATAGAGACGGCATCCAAGCTGCTGACACACGGAATGCGTTTGTTCGCGAATATTTTCGCGGGCGAGGTACTGATTACAACGATCCTGAAGCTGACCACGTTCAAAGTGTTTGGCGCCATTGCAGCGATTCCGTTGCTTATGGTGTGGCAGGGCTTTAGTATCTTTATCGGCGCAATCCAGGCATTTGTTTTTGTAATCTTGATGATGGTGTACATTTCACAAAGCATCGAGACGCATGACGAACATTAAGTTTCAAGCCCTACGAAGATTTCTTCACCAGGCTGAACAATAAAAAATTCGATTTAACATTTTAAGGAGGATATACAAATGGGAGCAATGGCATTAATCGCAGCAGCAATTGTTGCAGGACTGGGCGCATTTGGCGCAGGTATTGGTAACGGTATGGTAATCAGCAAAACGGTGGAAGGTATCGCTCGTCAACCGGAAGCGAAATCCACTCTTCAAACAACAATGTTTATCGGTGTAGGTCTGATCGAAGTATTGCCGATCATCGGTGTGGTACTGGCGTTCATGTTCTACGGTATGGCTTAATTAAATCGATACAGGTTTGGCGGGGAAGGCCATAGCCATCCGCGCCTTCTTTTTAGGTAATGTCCGTTCTAACGGATGACGTTTCAAGGATACCTCCAGGAAGGAGTGAACAGATTGAGTTTCGTATGGGAAAATACGCTTCTTGCGATTATTGCATTTGCAATTTTATATTGGCTGCTTAGCCGTTATGCTTTTGGGCCTTTGTTCTCCATAATGGAAAAACGTCGTGAACTCGTGATGACGCAGATGAATGAGGCTGCTCAGACTCGGGAACAGGCCATTGCCTATGTGGAGGAACAAAAACAAGCTCTGGAGCAAGCGCGCAAAGATGCTTACGACATCATTGAACAGTCCAAACAAACGGGCGGTAAACAAGCCGAATCGATCTTGGCTGATGCGAAAGCAGAAGCTAATCGTCTCAAAGACGATGCTGTACGTGAGATTGAGAGTGAGAAGAACAAAGCGGTCGCAGCGCTTCGCAGCGAACTGGGTACAGCTTCCGTTCAAATCGCTTCCAAATTGATCAAAAAAGAAGTTGAGAACGGTCCTGCACAAGAGGAACTTGTGAACCAATACCTCAATGAGGTAGGAGGCCGACAATGAGCCGCGATACGATAGTTGCCAAGCGTTATGCGAAAGCATTGTTCGAAGTTGCTCTTCAACAGCAGCAGGTACTTGAAGTTGAACAGGAACTGCGTGTGGTTGTCAGTGCATTGACCGGGGATGCTGATATCGAAAAATTCATCGTATCTCCTAACATCTCGGACGAAGCAAAGCAGAATGTCCTTCATTCAAGCCTTGATGGAAAGGTGTCCGAGCCTGTCCTTCGCACGGTTCTGCTGTTGATTGAGCGCGGACGCGTTGAATTGCTGCAAGCTTTGCTGAATGATTATCTGAAGATCCAAGGCGAGTCGCTCGGCATAGCTGATGCGCGCGTCTACTCGACTTATGCATTGAATGATGAAGAAAAAGAAGCGGTTGCCCGTGAATTCGGTGGCCGTGTGAATAAAAAGATTCGTATCGAGAATTTTGTTGATCCGACTCTGCTGGGCGGATTGAAAGTCGCCATTGGCGATACGATCTATGACGGCAGCTTGGCTGGCAAGCTCGAACGTCTTGAGCAGTCTTTTAACAGACGAGTACAGTAGATTGGGGTGAGGACACTTGAGTATCAAACCAGAAGAAATCAGTACATTAATTAAGAGCCAGATCGAACAATACAAAACCGATATCGATGTAGTCGAAGTCGGGACAGTTATTGAGGTCGGTGATGGTATTGCTCGTGTATACGGACTTGAGAACGTAATGTCCAACGAGTTGGTTGAATTCCCAAGCGGTGTTATGGGACTCGCCATGAACGTGGAAGAGAGCAACGTTGGTGTCGTTATCCTGGGACCTTACTATGATATTCGTGAAGGCGACCAAGTAAAACGTACCGGTCAAATCATGCAAGTGCCTGTTGGCGAAGCATTGATTGGACGCGTTGTTAACCCGCTCGGTATTCCAGTGGATGGCAAAGGGCCAATCGCTACAACGGAATTCCGTCCGGTTGAAGGTAAAGCACCAGGCGTAATGGATCGTAAATCAGTTCATGAGCCGATGCAAACAGGGATCAAAGCCATTGATGCAATGGTTCCAATCGGTCGCGGACAACGTGAGTTGATCATCGGTGACCGTCAAACAGGTAAAACATCAATCGCAATTGATGCGATCCTGAACCAAAAAGGTAGCGGCATGAAATGTATCTACGTTGCTATCGGTCAAAAACAATCTACAGTTGCACAAGTCGTAGAAACTCTTCGTCGTAAAGGCGCAATGGAGTACACGATTGTTGTAACTGCAGCAGCATCTGATCCATCACCATTGTTGTACATCGCACCGTATTCCGGTTGTTCGATGGGTGAGTACTTTATGTACAAAGGTGAGCACGTGTTGGTTATCTACGATGATTTGACCAAACAAGCTTCCGCATATCGTGAACTCTCCTTGCTTCTTCGCCGTCCACCGGGTCGTGAGGCTTATCCGGGTGATGTCTTCTACTTGCACTCCCGTTTGCTGGAGCGTGCTGCGAAGCTGAATGATGAGCTTGGTGGTGGTTCTTTAACCGCACTGCCGTTCATTGAAACACAAGCTTCCGACGTATCTGCTTACATTCCGACGAACGTAATCTCCATTACGGACGGACAAATCTTCTTGGAAGCTGACTTGTTCAATGCTGGACAACGCCCGGCGATCAACGTAGGTATCTCCGTATCCCGTGTTGGTGGTTCTGCTCAGATCAAAGCGATGAAAAAGGTTGCAGGTTCCCTGCGTCTCGACCTCGCTCAATATCGTGAGCTTCAAGCGTTCTCCCAGTTCGGTTCCGATCTGGATAAAGCGACTCAGGCCCGCCTGAATCGTGGTGCTCGCATGATGGAAATCCTGAAACAGGGTGTGAACCAGCCTTTGCCTGTAGAACAACAGGTAGTCAGCTTGTACACAGCGGTTAAAGGATTCCTGGATGAAATTCCTACAGGTGATGTGACTCGTTTTGAACAAGAATTCCTCGCGTTCATGGAGAGCAGCCATCCTGAGATTCTTCAATCCATCCGTGATACTAAAGAATTGACTGCAGACAATGAGAATGCTCTGAAGGGCGCTATCGAGAAGTTCAGAAAGAGCTTTTCTGTCTCCGTCTAAATAGATGATATGCAGTTGCGGAGTTGTTTAACCGATTCCGCATGTCTGCATGTATAACTTTGGCTCCGCCAAAGGTAAGATTATGCTTACGAAGTAGTTTTGACTTGGTCAAAACTATTGAATGCTTACGAAGTAACTTTGGCTCTGCCAAAGTTTAAGTTTGAGCTTACGAAGTAGTTTTGACTACGTCAAAACTTGAAGGTGGTGAAATCATGGCAAAAGGCATGCGCGAAATAAAGCGGCAAATTAAAAGCGTACAAAGCACCAAGCAGATCACCAAAGCAATGGAGATGGTTGCTGCTGCAAAACTGCGTAAAGCGCAGGAAAAAGCGGAAGCAGCTCGTCCTTATTCGGAGAAACTGAAAGAAGTTGTGGCTAGTATTGCATCAAGCACGCAGGGAATTCAACATCCGATGCTGGAGAGTCGTCCGGTCAAAAAGACAGCTTATCTAATCATTACATCGGATCGTGGTCTTGCGGGTGGTTACAATGCAAATATTTTGCGTCAGGTCAATCTGACACTCAAAGAAAAACACAACTCTCAGGATGACTACGAATTGTTCGTCATTGGGCGTAAAGGACGCGATTATTTCAGACGGCGCGAAATTGCGATCGCATCCACTACAACGGATCTATCCGATTCACCAGCATTTGCAGATATCAAATCTATTGCACACGAAGCTGTTCAAGGATTTGAGCTGGCTAAATTTGATGAATTGTACATTTGTTATAACCGCTTTGTGAATGCGTTGACCCAGATTCCTACGGTAGAAAAACTTCTTCCGATGGAAACACCTGAGGTAACTGCTGCGGAAGGACCGACGGCAAGCTACGAATACGAGCCTTCAGCTGAAGCTGTACTGGAAGTTCTGCTTCCGCGTTATGCGGAAACGCTGATCTACGGTGCACTTCTGAATGGTAAGGCGAGTGAGTTGGGTGCCAAAATGACTGCGATGGGTAATGCAACCAAAAATGCATCGAAACTCATCAACGACTTGTCATTGACCTATAACCGTGCTCGTCAAGCGGCGATTACGCAGGAGATTACGGAAATTGTGGCAGGTGCCAACGCAGCACAAGGCTAACCGTTTTTTATTAATGAAGGCTTGCAGTGCAGAGATAACAGAGAACGGAACTTTATTTCTGCAAAACTAGCAGGCTTGTAGGAGGGGAACGTTAAGATGAACAAAGGACGCGTTGTGAGCATCATGGGTCCGGTTGTTGACGTCGAGTTTGATCGCGGCGGTCTGCCGGAAATCCTCAATGCCATTACGATCACTACAGTAAGCGAAAGCGGCGTAAGTGTGAATCTGACACTCGAAGCTTCGAAACATCTGGGTGACAACCGGGTACGTTGTATCGCGATGTCCTCCACGGACGGTCTCGTTCGTGGTATGGAAGCCGTAGATACAGGAGCTCCAATCTCTGTACCTGTTGGGGAAGCGACACTGGGTCGTGTATTTAACGTACTCGGCGAAGCTATTGATACTGGCGGCACTGTAGCTGCTGCACATAAAAATCCGATTCACCGCTCGGCTCCTGCATTTGATGAACTGACTACCCAGGCTGAAATGCTGGAGACAGGAATCAAAGTTATCGACTTGTTGGCTCCTTACGCCAAAGGTGGTAAAATCGGTCTCTTCGGTGGTGCCGGTGTAGGTAAAACCGTAACGATTCAGGAATTGATCAACAACATCGCACAAGAACACGGTGGTATCTCCGTATTCGCAGGTGTTGGTGAGCGTACACGTGAAGGTAATGACTTGTATCACGAGATGAGTGATTCAGGCGTTATCAACAAAACAGCAATGGTCTTCGGACAAATGAACGAGCCTCCAGGCGCACGTCTTCGTGTAGCCCTCACAGGTCTGACCATGGCGGAATACTTCCGTGATGAAGAAGGCCGTGACGTGTTGCTCTTTATCGATAACATCTTCCGTTTCACCCAAGCAGGTTCAGAAGTATCTGCCTTGCTCGGACGTATGCCTTCCGCGGTAGGTTACCAACCAACGCTGGCAACGGAAATGGGTCAACTGCAAGAACGTATCACTTCGACCAAAAAAGGTTCGGTAACATCCATCCAGGCTATCTACGTGCCTGCGGATGACTATACTGACCCGGCTCCAGCAACGACGTTTGCCCACTTGGATGCAACGACGAACCTGGAGCGTAAAATTTCAGAGATGGGTATCTACCCTGCGGTAGATCCGTTGGCATCCAGCTCCCGGATCTTGTCCCCTGAAGTTGTAGGCGAAGAGCATTACAACGTAGCTCAAGGCGTTAAACGCATCTTGGCGCGTTACAATGAATTGCAGGATATTATTGCGATTCTGGGTATGGATGAGTTGAGTGAGGAAGACAGAGCACTCGTTTACCGTGCTCGTAAGATTCAACGTTTCTTGTCCCAGCCTTTCCACGTTGCTGAAGCATTTAACGGTATTCCGGGTAAATACGTTCCGGTTAAAGAAACGGTGCGCAGCTTTAAAGAAATTCTCGAAGGCAAGCACGACGATCTTCCGGAAGCAGCTTTCCTCTTCGTGGGTACAATTGAAGAGGCAGTGGAGAAAGCCAAAACACTGGTATAATCTGAATCCAGGATTGTCCTTATGAAGCGAGCTATCCTTCGGATAGTTTCAGGAGGGATGGAATTGAGCACCTTTTTGTTGGAAATCGTAACACCTGAGCGTCTGGTATATTCAGAACAAGTGGATAGTATCACCGCTCGTGGTATTGAAGGGGAGCTGGGCATTCTGCCAGGTCATATCCCTATGGTTACACCTTTACAGATCGCACCGATCTATATCAAAAACGGAAAAGAAAACAAACGCGTCGCTATTGGTGGCGGGTTTATCGAAGTCCGTAAAGATAAGGTTGTTGTGCTCGCAGAAAGTGCCGAATTCCCGGAAAATATCGATGTGGACCGTGCGCGTGCGGCGAAAGAGCGGGCAGAACGCCGCCTCAGCAGCCAAAGCAATCAGGACCATTTTGATCACCGCCGGGCAGAGATTGCTCTGCAAAAAGCGGTTAACCGGATCAACGTATACGGCAAATAAACTATTCATTGGAGCCTGGCGGCTTAGTCTGCCGGGCTTTTTTGAGTTTTTGGAGTGTTGTTTTTTCCAGTTACAGTAAAATATATGGAGAACATCTTCGGTTGAAGCACTTGATTTAACGGTAAATAAAGTTAATTGTATTCACCGTTTATGGGCAGTTGAATAGAATGTAGGACTAAAGTCTTGACGTTAATGATCACTGTTGGAACCATTTTTTACGACGGAATTCCAAATTATTTCCGAGGAAATGACAGGATCGATATCGAAATAGCGCTCTTTTATGTCGTTTTAGTCACAAAATCCCGGCATTTTGAATTTAAAATATTATCGAAGTGGAAATCAATGTAATTGACAATGTATGATGAAAGAGCCTATATTCCATAGAGTCAGCAGATGCAGGAAGCTGCGTTGATGAATTCCATTTGTCATTCACAGCCAGATTGTTGCTGCTCCGTGATTGGGCATCCAGATTCCTGCATAGCAGGAGTAGGTCTGTCAGTAGGCTCAGTGTGTTGTGTTTAAGTCATTCCATTGTTCTAACAAGGTATGGATGCCAGGCATAATTATGCTGATCGCTGCAACAAATGTGGAGGTAATGAATATATGGATACTGACCTGACGAATCAGTTGAACCAGACATTAAGTACGAATGGCTTAGTCTCAATTATCGTCTCTCTTTTATGTATAGCGTTGTCGTGGTGGGCTTTACAGAATCTCAAGCTGGATTTAATCATTAGGCAGCCACGAGGAGCACAGGGAAGACTGTTACATTTACTGTTGGCCATTATACTTGGGCATGCTGTTTCAGGCTTTGTCATTGACTATATGTCATGGACACAAATGTTGCGCCATTTGTTTTAATGTTGAGATGGTTGGTTAATCATCTGTTAGGTTCTTCAAGCAGTTCAATGTCGAATAACATCGATTAATTGTGTTAACAATTAGAGTATGAGTTGTCGGCAAATGAATTAAGAAAAAAGTGTGACATGGAATTGGATGAATTTGAGATGTTTTATGTAAAAATGCTTGTATCGTACAATTCAACAATGTTATGATGGAAGTTAGGGAATTCACAATTGTTCACTTATTTTGTGGTTATAAACGGGATATCCGGTTGAATCCGGCTAATAATCATCCCATTCTGTCTGTTCAGATGCTTGCTGGCCTGTAAGGCATTTCATTTACAAGTCGGAGGGCATCATGCAACGCACGTGGTATCATCGATATGGATTATAAACCAATTCTTTTCTGAATAGACATCAAGGGCATTATTTGCCAGGCTATGTCGAAATTCCACACACAGCAACAGTCTTTTCTATTACAGAAGGGCTCACGTATTCCGGAATGAAGAAAAGGGAATAAAAGCGCGGAGGGAACCATGATGAGCAAATTTATCGTCCGCGGTGGCAAAAGGTTGACCGGAAGTGTCAAAGTTAGCGGCGCTAAAAATTCTGTTCTTCCGATCATCGCTGCCTCTCTCTTAGGGGAAGAAGGACAAAGCGTTATTATTGACGCTCCTCCTCTAGACGATGTGATGACGATTAACAAGGTGTTGGAATCGCTAGGAGCGGGTGTTACATACCGGGACGAAGTGATTACCGTAAATGCGGAGAAACTTACTTCCTGTGAGGCACCGTATGAATGGGTAAGTAAAATGCGGGCGTCATTTCTGGTCATGGGGCCATTGTTGACGCGTATGGGTCATACAAGAATTTCGCTTCCTGGTGGATGTGCCATCGGTACACGACCTATTGATCAGCATTTGAAAGGTTTTGAAGCCATGGGCGCTGAGATCAGTTTGGGCCAAGGCTATATAGAAGCTCGCAGCCAGGGACGGTTGCGTGGCGCAAAAATTTATCTGGATGTGGCTTCCGTAGGTGCCACTCAAAATATTATGATGGCTGCAACATTGGCTGAAGGTGTAACTGTTCTGGAGAACGCGGCAAAAGAACCAGAAATCGTGGATCTTGCCAACTTCCTGAATGGAATGGGTGCCAAAGTACGAGGTGCCGGAACAGGAGTCATCCGCATCGAAGGTGTGGAGAAACTGTCTGGCGTGAAGCATACCGTCATTCCTGACCGGGTTGAAGCAGGTACCTATATGGCTGCTGCTGCAATTTCCGGTGGTGATGTGTATATCGAAGGAGCGATTTCAGACCACTTGGGTTCTGTTATTGCGAAGCTGGAAGAGATGGGTGTAACCATTCATCCTGACGAGAATGGCGTTCGTGTCATTGCAGATCGTCCGCTCAAGGCTGTGGATGTGAAAACATTACCATACCCAGGTTTCCCTACCGATATGCAATCCCAAATGATGGCGCTTTTGCTTGCGTCTGAAGGAACCTCTGTTGTAACAGAGACTGTTTTTGAAAATCGCTTCATGCATGTGGATGAATTCCAATTAATGAATGCGGAGATCAAAGTTGAAGGACGTTCGTCCATCATCACGGGCAATGCCAAGCTGAAGGGTGCCAAAGTAACAGCTACCGATTTGCGTGCGGGTGCCGCACTTATTATCGCGGGTCTTGTTGCTGAAGGTACAACGGAAGTGGGCGGTGTTCATCACATCGACCGTGGCTACGTACATCTCGCTGAGAAGCTTAACGGACTTGGAGCCGATATTTATCGTATTTCGGTTGAAGAGCCTAAGCTGGATGCAGTTAAAGCATCGAATGAAAAAGTCGGGGAAGAAGTACCGCTGTTCAAAGTACAACCGACCTGGGCATAACATCGAATTAGACAATAGACGTTGCTCTCTAGTATGAATCATACATCATTGTAAGTTGCGTAGACGAGAGCATGCATACTGTCATGTAAGTTCTGATCAAAAGCTAAGCCATCTGGCTTAGCTTTTTTTGTGTTCAACAATCAACTGAATCAGTACCTGATTCTATTAATAGCTGGTCTTAACTTATATAGCATAACATCGTATTCTGTACCAATTCTGAACAAATGAAAGAGCATGCTTTTTGAGGAATGGATGGTACCTTATGGAACCGGATTCCGCGACAGATCAGCGTTTTTCAATAATACATAGCAGAAGTAAGTTAGAAATCGCCACATATGGAATGCCTTCGTTTCTCTTAAATCAGGTTCTATCAGATCCACGCAGCTCATACCCTAAACTATGGATTTGAACAAAAGGACCGGCGCTTGACCGGCCATGGACAACGGAGGGTTATATCAAAATGAAAGAAGCCCGTGTGCAGGTTAAGGTACCTCTTGTCCCTCGTCCACTAGTGAAGGAGCCAGAAGAGATTGCTGGTTTCGGTGTGGAAAAAGACAAGCTTGCTTCAACGAACATCAGAACTGTTCCAGATGAGCCCATAACAACATCTCCTAGAGGGGCTGCCACCAAACAGGAGTCAGCTCATCACACTGCGGCACGTATACACCTACCTGTCATTGAATTAGACCAGTTTCGCCGTGTGAAGCGCCGCCGAATGCGTACGTTCGGCCGAGGCCGCAAATGGGGTAAGAACAATCCTCGCTGGCAACCAGCGGCGGCTGTATCGGCAGTACTGGCGCTTGCGCTGTTGATCCCGGCCATTCTAGTCTGGCCGCGGACGGATGATCCTGTTAAACCGATCCCTATCCCACCAGGTACAGGCAGTGTAACGACTCCAGCACCTTCTCCAGCTGTACCCGTTACCTACCCTGAACCCCAAGTAAGGGTATACCTGTCCGCAACCGGGACAACGATGAATCTTCCGCTTGAAGATTATGTTACCGGAGTAGTCGCTGCCGAGATGCCAGCTGAGTTCAGATTGGAAGCTCTGAAGGCACAGGCCATTGCTGCAAGGACATTTATTGTGAGAAGGCTGGCAGCCAACGATACAAGCGGTGTACCTTCAGGAGAAGCGGATGTAACGGATACTGTGAGTCATCAAGTGTTTATACCACCAGAACAAGTAAAAGCAGACTGGACACGTCTGGGGAAAGCGAAGGAATGGGAGAAGCTGCAGCAGGCTGTCCGCGAAAGCAAAGATTCCGTCATGACATATCAAGGCAAGGCAATTACAGCATCCTTTTTCTCCACAAGCAACGGGTATACGGAGAATGCAGAGGATGTCTGGGGGAACCCTGTACCTTATTTGCAAAGTGTATCGAGTCCGTGGGATAAAAAACTGGCTCCCGGCTTTGAAGAAACCATCACCATGAAGCGCAATGAGATTCTCCAAAAGTTGAATCTGGGTGCGAATGCCATACCTGTGAGCACGCAGCAGAGCGGTGGCTGGATGGAAGTATTGTCTACAACGCAAGGCCATCGCATCAAGGAGATGCAGATTGCAGGTAAAACGTTTAGCGGGCCGGAAGTTCGAAAGCTGCTTGGGCTTCGATCCAGCCAGTTCAGCTGGAAGACCGATGGAGACGAGGTTCAAATTACAACGTATGGATACGGTCATGGAGTCGGCATGAGCCAATGGGGAGCCAACGGCATGGCACAGGAGGGTCACACCGCAACCCAGATTCTCAAACACTACTACACCGGCATCTCCTTCGGACAGGCATCCAAGATGCTAGCCTCTCGTTAAAGGTTCCATATTCGATATTGCTTTTAAACTACCAATTTTAAATTCCATCAAGCCCAACCCACATGACTGCTATTGGGGTTGGATATAATGATGAAATAAACTTGCAACCAAAGCTCCCACTTGCTCTACACCTATGAAGCTGAACTATACTAGAATGTCTTATATCACAAGCTCTCCTATATGATTGGCCAAATAACAGCCAATCAGCCCTATTACCACCACCCCTTCCGGAGCTTTCAAAACTTGGCTATATATGCGGAGAGTGTCGAACGTATGGATAGCGAAGGGGACAGAAAAGGCCTGTAGAAACGAAGTGTCCGCCTTTACTCCCGGATTTCACCTTTGAAGAAGGTGATAGAAGAAATCTGGGAGTAACAGCCGGTCGAAAGGTTTTCTGGCCCCGAAGCGGCGCACAAACTGAGCGCATCTCCTAACTTATATAGCACTCTTTGAAAGTTCCGTGAAAATAATTAGAGTCGCGCGTGTATAAAAGAGTTGCACCCGGTAACACTTGTTACTGAGGTGATTAAGATGAATGAACAAAACAAAAAAACAGGCCAAGAAGAAACTCCTAAAACAACTCAAGGAGTACCGGCTAGCCAGCCCTCTTCATGGAAAAGAGCAATGTCCAAACGTTGGGTCTTCCCAGCAGCCTACATCGCAGCAGCAGGCATTATACTAACCTTAGTGTGGGTCTATCAGGGCACAGGCGACAAAACGCTGAACTCGGACCCTGCTAGCGGGGTAGTAGAAACAGGCGCATCGGCGGGTACAGAAGGAACAGCGGTTAACGGAGAACAGGAAAGTGTGGAAGTTGTTGCAAAGTCGGAGAATTTTGTATGGCCAGTAGCGGTTCCGTCCGAAATTTCGGTAGTAAAACCTTTCTATGACAACGAAGCTTCAAGTGAGGAACATGAAGCAGCGATGGTGCAGTACAATGACACATTTATTCCGAACACGGGTGTAGATCTGGCACGTGGGGATAACAAAACGTTCGAGGTTAAAGCGGCACTCGGCGGAAAAGTTACCCGGGTTGAACAAAACCCGCTGACAGGTCAAGTTGTGGAAATCACGCACAGTGATAACCTCAAAACCGTATACCAAAGCCTGGCTGACGTCAAAGTGAAACAGGATGATGAAGTGAAGCAAGGAGATGCAATTGCATCGGCTGGCGTTAATGAACTGGAAAAAACGCTGGGCAACCACCTTCACTTTGAAGTTTACGAAGACGGACAACCGGTTAACCCGCAAGGATATCTTCCGGAAAAATAAATGATTTTTACCGCAGCGACATGATGGGCAGAGGGAATTCTCCTCTGCTCTTTTTGTGCTTTTCAGAAAATAATGGGACCTTCGAAGCTTGTCACACCTTTAAACCGCGAATATATAGGCATGCTCCTCATATAATGTACCAAACTATCCACACAGTAGGGAGGCGGGAGCGTGCACGATTACATCAAGGAACGGACCATAAAAATTGGTCGCTGCATTGTTGAGACGAGGAATACGGTCCGTACCATAGCCAAGGAATTCGGCGTGTCAAAGAGTACTGTGCATAAGGATCTGACGGAGCGTCTGCCGGAAATTAACCCTGATCTTGCTGACCAGGTGAAACACATTCTGGAGTATCATAAGTCCATCCGTCATTTGCGGGGCGGTGAAGCGACCAAAATTAAATACAAAAAAACAAGCGGTAAAAAACGCGAGGTGTTGGCTTCCGCTAAATCGTAGGGACCTGCGGAAAGACGTAGGCCAAAAAGCTCACACATGCATTGAATCCCTCCCCTGAAGTATGATATGTTAAAAGCTGGTACAGGATCGAATTATGACATCTTATCAGCCCGATTTTTACATATATATGTTGCACTTTGTCGAACGAGCGGTGACGTGATAAGGGACTCTTTTTCACAGGATACGCTGACCAAATAATATCACTTTGGGGGCTCTTTTATGTTTAGCAAGGATATCGGTATTGATCTTGGCACGGCGAACGTGCTTATTCACGTGAAAGGAAGTGGGGTTGTCCTCGATGAACCTTCCGTCGTGACCATTGAAAGCGATACGAAGCGGGTCCTTGCTGTTGGGGAAGAAGCGCGTCGTATGGTGGGGCGTACTCCAGGTAACATTGTTGCCATTAGACCGCTGCGTGACGGTGTTATTGCGGACTTCGAGATTACGGAAGCAATGCTTAGACATTTCATTAATCGTGTGGGAGCAAGAAGCTGGTACAGCCACCCGCGTATTCTGATCTGTGCACCAACCAACATTACTTCCGTGGAGCAGAAGGCTATCCGTGAAGCTGCTGAGCGCAGCGGTGCCAAAGAAGTATTTCTGGAAGAAGAGCCGAAAGCGGCAGCGATCGGTGCGGGAATGGATATTTTTCAGCCGAGCGGCAATATGGTCGTGGATATCGGCGGCGGAACGACTGACGTTGCAGTCCTGTCTATGGGCGACGTAGTCACCGCCTCTTCTATTAAAGTCGCAGGGGACAAGTTCGACGAAGCGATTACCAAGTTTATTAAAGCTAAATACAAGCTCATGATCGGTGAACGTACAGCCGAAGATCTCAAGATTGCGATTGGTTCCGTGCATCCGGGTGGTCGTCAAACGGAGATGGACATTCGCGGACGGGATATGGTATCCGGTTTGCCTGTTACCGTAACGGTGTCGGGAAATGAAGTGCAAGAGGCGCTATGGGATTCCGTGCAATCTATTATCGTGGCAGCCAAGTCAGTATTGGAGCGGACGCCACCAGAATTAGCGGCAGACATTATTGACCGAGGTGTCGTGTTGACAGGTGGAGGCGCTTTGCTGAACGGACTGGACGAACTGTTGTCCAATGAATTGCATGTACCGGTATGGGTTGCAGAGGATCCGATGCATTGTGTCGTGAAGGGTACTGGCATTATGCTGAATAATTTGGATCAAGTGGTTAAGAAAAAGTTCTAATCTGCCGATATAAAAAGCAAAGGTTCGCCCAAGCTCGGGAAGCAGAACGGACAAGCAGCCATCCTATAATGAAGGACAAGCGCTTGAGGAGAGGGGTTAATACATGTTAAGAGGTCTGTACACCGCTACCGCGGGAATGATTACGCAACAACGCCGCCATGACACCGCAACGCAGAATATCGTAAATATGAACACAACGGGATATAAACAAGTGAACAGCGTAAGCCGTTCTTTCCCGGAAATGCTCATTACTTTGGTAGGCGGAGATGCCAATCTTCCGACAAAGCGGCTGGGCAAGCTGAACACGGGGGTGTTCGCGGAAGAAAGTTTGTCCATGAATTTGCAGGGAGCCATTATGGAAAGTGGGCAAAAGAGTGATTTTGCCATTTCGTCCAATCTGGCCGTGAATGATCCACAGACAGGACAACCTGTCCCGTTTGACGGTTCAGGCAAATTTGTACGAGCTGATGGCACGGTAACGTACCAACCTCAGGCGTATTTTACAGTACAGGATGCAGAAGGCAACACAAGATATACACGTGATGGTCACTTCGAGGTTACAGGAACTGGACAGCTGCTCAGCTCAACAGGTTCTCAAGTTCTGGATAATAATGGACAACCTGTTGTGTTGACAGGCTCGGTAGACCAATTTAAAGTGGATGAGCAAGGTCGTCTTGTTAATGCAGACACGGGTGCACCCACAGGTGTTACATTGGGAATCAGCGTCATCGACCAACCCAACCAACTGGTACGTCAAGGCGATGGTAATTTCAGCCTGAGTGATCAGAATGGAGCAACGGCACGGATGATGGCTGCCGGTGATAATGTGCAGATTCGTCAGGGCTACCTGGAAGGTTCGAATGTAGATGCATCACAGGCAACTGTAGATATGAACGCAGCATTCCGTGCATATGAAGCGAACCAGAAAGTCGTACAATTCTACGACCGTAGTCTGGATAAAGCCGTCAATGAAGTTGGGCGTGTATAACGCCAACGTATAATATAGCCGCGTAGCGGAGAGCCAAACGCCCTTTGCGAAGCAAAGCAGAGAGGCTCACGCGAAGCGCAAGCCTAAACGCAGCGATGGTCTCGACAGCCCTTTGCAGAGCAAAGCAAGGAGAGACCACGCGGAGCGCAAAGTCTAAACGCAGCCGAGCCTATGCGAGGATTGCACAGCAGTATCCCGAGCGCAGCGATGGTCTCGACAGCCCTTTGCAGAGCAAAGCAGGGAGAGACCACGCGAAGCGCAAAGTCTAAACGCAGCCGAGCCTATGCGAGGATTGCGCAGCATTATCCTAAGCGCAGCGATGGTCTCGACAGTCCTTTGCGGAGCAAAGCAAGGAGAGACCACGCGGAGCGCAAAGGTCTAAACGCAACTGAGCCTGTGCGAGGATTGCGCAGCATTATCCTAAGCGCAGCGATGGTCTCGACAGCCCTTTGCGGAGCAAAGCAAGGAGAGACCACGCGGAGCTACCCGCCGCACAAAGAGCGTGCCCAGCTGATATTTAGCCATGTGAAACTATGGCGTAAATATCAGTTGGGCAGTCGCGGCGCACACACACCATCGTCACTTAGCAAGATTGTACCCCACGCACCCACTCCGCCTGTTTCGGGAGTCCAGAGGGCAGCGCCATCTGGGGCCCTCCCTACCAGGGAGGGTTTGGGAGGGTAGAACCAGGGAGGGTAACCACCGAATGAATAATTCCATGATTAGTGCAATGGTCTCCATGACCGGAATACAGCAGCGTCTGGATGTCATTTCCGATAATATTGCCAACGTAAATACGGCAGGCTATAAGAGTAAGCAAGCAGCCTTTGAAGATGTACTGACACGTGTGCAGCAGCAACCGGACAAGTACAAGCTGGATGGACGCTCGACCCCGATGGGATACAACCTCGGGTTTGGCGTACGTTTGGCTGATGTGACAAAGGATATGACTCAAGGTACACTCAATGAGACAGGCAATCCTACCGATCTGGCGATTGAAGGCAATGCGATGTTTGCCGTTGAAGCAAATGGTGAGAAAATGTGGACGCGTCAGGGTGCATTCCATTTTGTCCCTGATACTAGACCCAAAACGAATCCCAATGCGCCAGATATGATGGTGTTGGTCAATGGCGAAGGCCACTTTGCATTGGATCGTCAAGGTAATCGCATTACGGCACCGAATAACAGCAAGGTTGCATTTGATGAAAAAGGCAATCTGTTGATCCGTCGTGGCAATGAAGCCAATGCAACGATTGGAGCCCAACTGCAACTCGTTGATATCGAGCGCCCGGAAGGGCTTGTGCAGTATGCGGATAACCTGTTTGGTCTGGATGCGGGTCTGACTGAGGATGATGTATTTGGAGCCAATGCAGCTACACGTGAAGCGACAGCCATGATCCGTGCAGGCTACATTGAACAATCCAACGTGGATTTGACACAAGAGATGGCTTTGCTGATGCAAGGACAGCGGACTTACCAACTGGCGGCACGTGCACTGACATCCAGTGATTCCATGTCGGGTCTTGCCAACAATATGAGAGCATAAAAGGTGAATGTGATGACAGATACACAGCAGCAGAACAGCAAGCCGGATAAGACGAAAGTCAAGAAGAAGAAGAGTGGATGGCGCATCGCAAGATGGTTTTTGGTTCCGGTCCTGCTTGTTCTTGCCCTCGCTGGCGGATTGGTGGCTGGCTACGTGGTACTGGGCAAACAGGATATCGGTTCCGTATTGCAGTGGAGTACATGGGAACATGTATATGATTTGGTGTTCGCTCCGTAGATGAACGATATATGCGAAAACTCCTGCGTAGGCAGGAGTTTTCTTTTTGGCGTTGAAAACAGTATAATGATGGATGACGTTTGACGTCAAAAGAGGCCTCCCCTGCGAAAGACATTCGTCATCGCGAAGAGAGACCCCTTATCTCAACCTTCACTACTGCAGTCATGAAGGATATAAGTAGTATTAACTGAAAATATGCTTTTCATACAAATTAAATGAAAACCACATTTATATGAGGTGCATTATCATAATGTTTGTTTCACCACCGGCGTAGTGGAGGGGACGGAATCGATCCTGAAGAAGCGAAGCGCTCGCCTTTGTCTCCAAATTTTAACCTTTCTAATATTGCATCTAGAAAATTTGGAGACAACAGCGATCAGAAGGACGATCCGTAACCGTAACGTTCAACACGCTGGTAGTAGGCAATACATTATGTTGGGGATGACCCTCGTATAAATGACCCTGAGAGGAGATTATACTGTGCTCGATATCAAACAGATCCAAGAGATTATTCCACACCGTCCCCCGTTTCTGCTGGTGGACAAGATTGTAGAGTTAGAGGATGGCAAACGTGCCGTTGGTTTGAAAAATGTAACCATTAATGAACCTTTCTTCATTGGTCATTTTCCAGAGTATCCGGTAATGCCGGGTGTGTTGATTACGGAAGCATTGGCACAGGTTGGTGCAGTAGCCATTCTGAATTTGGAAGGCAACAAAGGCAAAATTGGCTTTTTGGCGGGACTGGACAATTTCCGATTCCGTGGACAAGTTGTGCCTGGAGATACATTGATGCTGGAAGTGGAGATTACGCGTCTCAAAGGTTCAATTGGTAAAGGCAAAGCTACAGCCAAAGTAGGCGACAAAGTAGTAGCTGAAGGCGAGATCATGTTCGCACTGTCTGACCCAAGCTAATGATTGTATAGTTTAGCGTTTAATTGAATTTTATATAGAAGGAAGGGGTTTGCAGGAATGGAACAGTTAAGCACAACAGCGGCACAAACATTGCAGCAGTGGTTGGAGGATGCTTCGATTGATGAAGCGACGAAACAGGAGCTTCGTGATTTGCAGGATCAGCCGAAAGAGCTGGAGGATCGTTTTTACAGAAATCTGGAGTTTGGTACAGGTGGATTGCGTGGTGTGATCGGAGCGGGAAGCAACCGGATGAACCGATATACCGTGGGTCGTGCAACGCAAGGGTTTGCCCGTTATTTGCTGGAGCAGCATGGCGACAAAGAAGGTAAACCTTCTGTAGTGATCGCGCATGATTCCCGTCATTTCTCACCTGAGTTCACACTGGATGCTGCCTTGGTTCTGGCTGGAAATGGCATTGTGGCTAAGTTGTTTACATCCCTGCGTCCTACGCCTCAGCTTTCCTTTAGTGTACGTCATCTGCAAGCAACCGGCGGTATTGTGGTGACAGCGAGTCATAATCCTCCTGAATACAATGGCTACAAAGTGTACAACCACGAGGGTGGCCAATTGGTACCACACGAAGCAGAGAAAGTCATTCAATACATTCAGGAAGTTCCTTCCCTCGCGGATGTGAAAAAGCTGACGCAGGAAGAAGCCGAAGCTCAAGGATTGCTCGTATGGCTTGGGGAAGAGGAAGATCAGGCATTTGTTGATACCGTTGCCAGCCTGAGCCTCAGTCGTGATCTGATTCAATCCGGCGTCGGCCGTGATTTCAAAATCGTCTTCACTCCACTGCACGGAACAGGTAATGTGCCTGTACGTCGTGTGTTGGAACAGATCGGTTTTGAGCAGGTTCACATTGTGGCAGAACAAGAACAGCCTGATGCTGAATTTTCCACAGTGAAATCCCCTAACCCTGAAGAGCGCGAAGCATTTACACTCGCAATGAAGCTGGGTGAATCCGTGGGTGCGGACATTCTGATTGGTACAGATCCGGATGCAGACCGCATGGGTGCGGTAGTGAAAGACAAGGATGGCAAGTATTTCGTACTGTCGGGTAACCAATCTGGAGCTATCATGGTGCACTATGTGTTGAGTCGTTTGCAAGAGACAGGTAAGCTGCCGAAAAATAGCGCGGTTGTCAAAACGATTGTAACAAGCGAGATGGGAGCGGTCATTGCCGAGCATTACGGTGCAGAAGTGATGAACACCCTGACAGGCTTTAAATATATCGGTGAAAAAATGAACCAGTTCGAAGCAACCGGAAGTCATACGTTCTTGTTCGGTTATGAGGAAAGCTACGGTTACCTGGCAGGCAGCTACGCACGTGACAAGGATGCAGTCCTGGCTGCAATGCTAATTGCTGAAGCAGCTGCTTATTATAAAAACCAAGGCAAAACGCTCTATGATGTCCTGCAAGAGCTGTACAGCCAATTCGGATATTTCCTGGAGAAGCTGGAGTCCCGTACGCTCAAAGGCAAAGATGGCGTAGCTCAAATTCAGGCGAAAATGACCGACTGGCGCTCCAATCCGCCACAAGAAGTAGCCGGCATCGCTGTACAAGATGTGCTGGATTACTCCCTTGGCTTGGATGGCTTGCCAAAAGAGAACGTTCTGAAATTTATTTTGGCAGACGGATCATGGTTCTGCCTGCGTCCTTCGGGAACAGAACCGAAGATCAAAGTATACTTCGCTGTGCGCGGAGAGAACCTGGAAGACGCCGAAAGCCGTATTGAGCGTTTGGCTACTACGGTGATGACGCGTGTAGACGCACAATAAATACGAATGCAGTACTGAGTAAGAACATGAGAAAGCCTCTCCGCACCGTAAGGTTGGTTGGCGGAGGGGCTTTTCTTTTAGGTAAAAAGGGTGAATTCCTACGTCTATTTTGGATGAATTGCGGATAGATGCACGTTTGTTGACACAAGCTGTTTGTATCCGGTATTTATTCACTATTATGCAATGAAAATCATGAGCTGAACGTGCATTTGGTTCCAACACTTGAGGAGGTACATGTAGTGCGTCAAAAATGGCTTTATTGGAATACCGCTTCACGGAAGTGGCTGTGGATTGTTGTCATTATCGGTTTGATTGCTTCCATCCCTGTCATCAGTGATCGGGTACAGACGGAATCTTCCGCCAAAAAGGTGGAGCTTGTCTTCAATTATCGGGGGCTATTGGATATCTCGGCTTATCAGGCCCATCCGCAAGACTTTATGAATGAACAACTGACTCGGTTGAAAGACGCCGGAGTGACAACCATGGCGGTGTTCGAAAGTACACTGGATGAGTTGAAGAAGTCCCGCCGTCTGATGGTATATAACGGGCAGGATCTTGCGAACATGACCAAAAATGTCATTCCTGCTAACGATAATTACACGTATGTTCTATTCACAAATGAGGAAAATGCACAAACGTATACCCCTATCATTGAACAAACGTTCGCCGATCGGGAGATTCCTGTGCTTCCATGGGAATATGAAGGTCGTAGCGGCTTAATATTGCAGACTCCACCGGAGAATGCCAACATGCAGCCTTTGCAACCAGATCCGGTTGCCGTGAAGATGCTGCGTGATAAAGGATTTTACATTTTGCCACGGATTTCAGACAGTGTTCCTTATAATCAGGAATCCATGGAACGCCTGCTTACCTTCTTCGAAGAAAATGGGGTAAAGCGCATCTTGTTTGATGGCGATGCTGTGAAAGGGTACAATGATAATGCAGAGATGAAGAGTATCGATATGTTTGCCCAGTTGCTGAACAAGCACCATATTGGACTGGCGGCTATTGAGAATTTGAAGAAACCACAATCCGGTTTTGAGACTCTCTCCTATAAAATTGATTACAATGTAACTCGTCTGTACTCCTTAAGTGATGGGGATGCCAATCTGGATGTAGACACCATTGCTGACCGTTTTGTTTTGGCTACCAAAGACCGCAACATTCGTATGCTCTATATGAATGCTTCGCCAAGTCGGAATACAGCCAAAGCCATGATCACCAACCCAATTGATAATCTAATCAACAGTTTGGGTGAGCCAGGTCATGCGATTGAACGTATGGGAAAACACGGCTTTGAACTGGGACAAGCTGAAGCGTTCACGGTTAAGGATTCTTCCATTCAGCGTTATGCCAAGCTGGTTGCCTTGATTGGTGCAATCGCAATGATTACGCTTATGGTTTCCTATTTTGTACCACTGCTGACATTGCTGGTATTTGCGCTGGCTCTGGTGGGTAGTGCCGGATTATTCTTGCTCAAACCGACGCTGCTGGAGCAAGGAATTGCCTTGCTGGTCGCTATTAGCGCGCCAACGATTGCAATGGTGCTGGCTGTTCGTACAGTGAACTATCAGCAACAGCGTCAGCCAGACGCGCCTGCGGGTCGCCGGTTGGCACAAACGATATTCTTATATGTAAGAACGTCGATTCTGTCGTTCTTGGCGGTACCTTTTGTCATCGCATTACTGAACAGCATTACGTACAGTCTGGTGATCAACCAGTTCCGAGGCGTGAGTCTGTTGCACTTTGCACCTATGGCGCTGGTAGCGATTTATATTGTGTTTTACCGTGGTTCGGGTACGTTCTCCATTAAGCAAATTAAGAACCTGCTTCGTACTCCGATTACCGTTGTGATGGTTGTATTAGCACTTGTTGCTGCCGTTGTTGGGTATTACTATTTGAGTCGTACAGGCAACTCGGGTTCGGTTACGCCTTTCGAGATGTTCCTGCGTGTTGTGTTGGAAGACACATTCGGCGTGCGGCCAAGATTCAAAGAATTTATGCTGGGACACCCGCTGTTTATCGTTGGCGTGTTCGCCGCTTTAAAATATCGTAAAGTCATCTTTGTGCTCATTATTGCAGCAATTGGACAATTGTCCATGGTGGATACGTTCGCTCATATCCATACGCCAGCTGTATTGTCACTCATTCGTGGAGTGATGGGATTGGGACTTGGCTTAATCTTCGGTATCGTTGCTGTGGGTGTGTGGCAAGTAGCGGAAGGATGTTGGAAAAAATGGTCACCACTTCTCAAAAGTTAGTCATCTCGGGATATTACGGATTCCGCAACAGCGGAGACGAAGCGGTACTAAAGTCAATTTTGACGGCGCTGGAAGAGGAGAGTCACAGATCGAATGTCACGATTGAGCCGATTGTGCTCTCCGGTGACCCGGAGTCGACCACTTCAATGTACGGTGTACGTTCAGTACATCGGATGAAGTTGAAGGAGGTTCGCGAAGCGATCAAGGAAAGTGACGGTTTAATTAGTGGGGGAGGAAGTCTGCTGCAGGATGCAACCGGACTGAAATCCATCCCTTACTACCTGGGTGTTATCAAACTGGCCCAATGGTTGAAAAAACCAACATTTATCTATGCTCAGGGCATTGGACCTGTAAATCGCAAAATGTTCAATCCAATGATTCGTTCGGTCTTCAAGGCCTGCAATTATGTATCTGTGCGTGATGAACAATCCGCTGAATATTTGCGTGGGCTCGGATTGCAGTGGAATCAGATTCATGTGGTCCCTGACCCAGTGATGGGTCTGCCACTGCCTGAAGTCAATGCGGAAGAAGTAAGTTCAGTCGCGGTTAATGCTCAAGGAGCAAGCGTTCATACCAAACTCCCTGTGATCGGCGTTTCGGTACGTTTCTGGGAGTCGGATCGTAAAGAGCTTACAGCGATTGCTGCTGGACTGAAGAAGCTATGCTCCAAAAAAGCCGTTCACTTGCGCTTTATGCCATTTCACTTACCGATTGATGAGCAGGCTTCACGTTTTGTCATGGAAATGCTCGGTGACCTCGGTAACAAGGGTAGCGAAGTAAGTATTACCAAGGATCTTACCGATCCGCAGCTGATGCTTCAGGAAGTCAGCAATTGTGACGTCGTTATCGGCATGCGTCTGCACAGTCTGATCTATGCAGCATCACAGTATGTTCCACCCGTTGGTATCTCGTATGATCCGAAGATTGATCAGTTCATGCTGCGTCTGGATAGTGAAACCGTGGGTAATACGGATACGCTGGATGGGGATAAACTGGCGAAGACGGTGGCTAACCTGTTGGATCAGCGTTCACAGTGGCTGAAGGAACATGAAGAAGGCATTACCGAATTGAAGCAGGAAGCCAAAGTGCCTGCTCAGCAAATTATTAAATATTTAGGCCGCAAAGGGTGAAATAAGATGAATCAGACCGGACCAATACCTACCGTTTCAATCTATGGTATTCCTTTTTCCAAACTAACAATGAAAGAAACGGTGGAGGTTCTACGCCAAGCAGTGCTTACAAAACAGCCGCACCAAGTCATTACAGCCAATCCCATCATGGTCATGGCCGCGCTGGAGAATCCAGCGATGATGAAGGTTATGCAGTCTGCGGAAATGATTGTTCCTGATGGAACAGGGGTTGTATGGGCTGCCAATTATTGTGGGGAGCCTGTGGCAGAGCGGGTACCTGGATTTGATCTTTTACATGAATTGCTGCGTGTTGGAGAAAACTATCGGTGGGGCGTGTATCTGCTCGGTTCCACACCTGAGGTGATTCAAGAAACGGCAGTTCGGTTACAAGAGCAATATCCGGCGATTCGAATTGTAGGTTATCGCGACGGTTATTTTGGTCCGGCTGAGGACGAGCAGGTTGTCGCTTCCATCCGTGAAGCTGCACCTGATCTGCTGTTTGTTGCACGTGGGGCAGACACGCAGGAACCGTGGATTCACAAGTACAAAGATGCGCTTCAAGTTCCTGTTACCATGGGGGTTGGAGGCAGCTTTGATGTGATTTCGGGGAAAACCAAACGTGCACCTAAAGTGTTCCAAAAGTTAAGACTGGAATGGTTTTATCGTCTGCTTCGCGAACCTAGTCGGGCTGGTCGAATGCTTGCGCTTCCGAAATTCGCTGTCAAAGTGATGCGGGACAAAGAAAACGTGACTAAAGTCCGTTAAAATTAGGCTATTACGAGTAAAATGAACGTTTTTGCTAAAAATTGAGGTTGGTATTTTGCCTGTGATCAGCGTATAATTCATTCCGGATTACATGTGTCGTACTGCTTGAATTAAAACGTTACACTGAGCAACTACGATAGCAAGGCAACCTTCCGATCGCTGTTATCCCCAGATTTCTTTTATTACCCTTTTATAAGGGTGAAATCAGGTAATAAAGGCGAACGCTTCGCTTCTTCAGGTTTTCCTTGCTCTCTTCGTTATCGTGTAACAAGTATTCAAAAATGACTAACAAATGATTTTTTATATATAAAAAGAGATCAGGGGATTTATAATTTCTTACAGGTATTATAATTGGGGGTCGAATGTTCAAATGGTAGCGATCTTTATCATTGGATTTATCGTGTCAATGGGACTGGCTCTTGCCCTGACACCACTTGTCAAAAAGTTCGCAGTCAGAATCGGAGCAATGGATACGCCGAATGCTCGTAAAGTGCACACTCGCATTATGCCACGTCTTGGTGGTCTAGGGATTTTCCTGGCCTTTATCATTACCGTTGCTGCACTGCTTCCTTTTGTGTCAGCATGGTTTACGACAAGAGACATGAGCTTTGTCAGTGCTTTTCTGATCGGTGGATCGATCATCGTACTGATTGGTGCATTGGATGATCGTTTTGAACTGTCAGCCAAAGTGAAACTGCTCGGACAAATTGTTGCTGCTGCTGTAGTCGTATTCGGATTCAATATCCGTGTAGACTTCGTCAATATTCCTTTTCAGGATGCGTACTCCTCACTGGAAGCTTGGGTGTCCATTCCGCTGACGATTCTCTGGATCGTTGGTGTAACGAATGCGATTAACCTGATTGATGGTCTGGATGGTCTGGCTGCTGGTGTATCCGGTATTGCGATTGGTACCATTGCGGTGATGTCCTTCCTGATGGGTAACATGATGATTGCCTTGATGTGTCTTGTACTGCTTGGTAGTATTGTTGGTTTCTTGTTCTTCAACTTCCACCCAGCCAAGATCTTTATGGGGGATACGGGATCACTATTCCTTGGTTTCTCTCTGGCAATGCTGTCCATGCTTGGTTTCAAACAAATTGCTGTCGTGTCCTTCATTACACCGTTGATCATTATCGGTGTGCCGCTCTCGGATACCTTCTTCGCGATCATTCGTCGTGCGGTACAACGGAAACCGATTTTCTCACCGGATAAAGGTCACTT
Organism: Paenibacillus sp. ALJ109b; assembly: GCF_010747435.1. Taxonomy (NCBI): domain Bacteria; kingdom Bacillati; phylum Bacillota; class Bacilli; order Caryophanales; family Paenibacillaceae; genus Paenibacillus; species Paenibacillus sp. ALJ109b. The sequence goes on along the minus strand of NZ_JAAIFP010000015.1, from coordinate 60,419 downwards.
GCATCACTGCTTGCGTGAACTTGGATTCAGTCACCGTCAGACAGTGCTGATCATCTACGGTATTGCCGCATTCTTCGGTGTACTGGCGATTATCCAATCTTCCGCTGCGATGTTCGAAGCCAACTGGGTAACGTTCGTCGTGATCTGTATCATGATGTTCTTCCTCCAGGTTGGAGCAGAAGTCATCGGACTTGTAAGCAAAACCAGAAGGCCGGTCATTAACTTCCTGATGCGTATGCGCGTCAAGTTGAACCCGGAGACCCGCTCGAAATCCTAAATAGAAACGCTCGTTTACTGATCTTATTGAATATTCTTTCAACCCAAACCTTGTCCTTCGTGGACAAGGTTTTTTGTTTATTTTGCTGTTTTTACTAAATAATTGGAACCTTTCGGCCGATATATAACGGTAACTGACTTAAAAAGAGGAGAGATGATTGCATGCAGCGTACGAAGAAGCCGATGATTTGGCTGATGATGGTGGCACTGGTTGTATCTCTAATACCAGCAGGCCTTGCACCAGTCGCATCGGCGGCAGGACAGACGAGTTATTTTACTCCGGATAATGCTGGGAACGTCCAATTGAAAGATACAGTAGGTCTCAAAATGAGTGGAACTGGCACGGATGTGCTATCGCGTTCAACTGCATTTGTTGTAACTAGCAGTGAACAGGCCGTAACGGGTACGTTCACTAACGTAACAGGCTCTACATTGGGTGCCAATGTTCAACTGATGAATCTGAAGGATGGTACTTGGGTTCCAGACAGTACGCGAGTAGCACCAGCGGTTGTAACGGTTGATCCAGATCGGCCAGACAATCGTTTTAAAGCAACACTTACATTATTTCCCGGAATGAACAAAGTAACGTTTACCGGTTCCCAGGGACCAAGCGAACGTTCTGAAAGCTTCTATATCTTGTATGACTCTGTACCATACATTGAAAAGCTGCAAGTTTTGGGCGGGGCCGATAATCTTGATCTAAATGAAGGATCACAGGTTGTTGTAGATACGGGTGATGTGACTATTCAAGGTGTAGCCCACAACTCCTCTAAAGTAACAGTAAGTTTGAATAATGGTGAGGCATTACCAACATCATTATCTCAACAAGACGGTGCATTTTTCTCGCCAATGCTTCGATTGAAGGCAGGCAAAAATGATGTGGTCATCACTATTGAAAGCGGAGTAGACAAAAATAAATACACTTATTCTCTGCTCTACTATGATGAAGAAAATCCATTCTCTCAACTGGATTTGAATGAGGGTTCAGGTGGACTGTCGCAGAGTATGCTCTCGGAAAGGCCTACTTATGGAGGTGACCCTTTACAAGCCAGTGTAACTGTTCAATTACTTTTGCCGGATGATAAAACAACTGCTGTTCCTGAAATCTCGGTGGATGGCGCATTGAGTGGCATTGTTCCAAAAATTGAACCCATTCCTAGTGTGGGAATCAACACGCCTTCATATGCTCTGATTTCGTTTGAAATCCCTTCATTGAAATTTACAGAATCAGGAACTGCCCCTGATACTACGATCGATCGCTTGCAAAATCATTCGTTGAGTGTGAAGTATGGAAAACACACAGCAAGTGTAAATATGAATTTTCAATATCTAGAGAATGAAACGGTTATTACGGATTTAAAATATCTTAAGGACTATAGCGGCTCTGGTGATGCACCAGAAGGGGTACCTCTTTCGGGTTCAAGTGTCACTTCTGCGGATTTTTATATCCTCGTAGAAACCAGCAGAAATCCTAATGGAAGTGTGTTGACAGCCGAATATCTTCCAAGAAGCACAAGCCCGATTGAATTTTCACCAACAGTTATACAAATATCTCCAACTAAATATATTTATCAAATCAAAGGCTTCAAAAACGGAAATCAAACAGTTCAGTTCAAGTTTGCTGGATCAACATCAAGTCGTAATGCGACGATCTCCTTTGCCTCCAAAAACTATATTTTTGTGAGCAACCTGACGGATGGTCAGACATATGACATGAACTCCAAAAAAACAGATAAATTGCTGGTTGAAGGTAAGTACGTTGACTTTGCAACATTAGATAGCAACTACTTTGTAGCAGAGATTTTCGCAAACGGTGTAAAAGTGTATTCGACACACCCTGCAGCGAACACGACTCAAAAAAAGTTGACTTTGGGCGCTGATGGAAGCTTTAAAGACGTTGAAATTGATATTGACGGAGATAAGGGACCTTTATTCTTTGGGGAAAACCGCATCGTATTAACGGGTACAGGAACTGGAGAGAAAGGCCAGCTGAATGAAGTAACCAAAGAATTGCGCATATACATTAATGATAATAATGTATCGACAATCAACAATTTTCAGCCGGCACCAAGTAAAAATCGCTCCACATTCCTTGATCCGTATAACCCGGATGATCAATGGGTGAAAAACCTGTTTAACCTGTCCACGGATTTCACATTTGCCGACAAGAAATACACGACCAGCCTTAAAAATTTTGACTTGGCAATACGCGGTGCAGGGGCTATTCGAATGAGCCTGAGTATGGGGACTCAAACTATTTTTGACGTGAATATACCAGAAGGATCGGCAGGTAATACAACTTGGGCAGATCCAACAATTTCTCCTGAGTATGCGCTAAACAATGGTAATGTTATTGTGGATCGTGCCGGTAGTCAGAAGGACTTTGTTGTACGATTGAGAGACCTGAAAGCTGAGACACCAGGAACATATATCTACACATTAGATCTTTATAACAAAACTGGAGCAAAAACAAGCCAGAAGGTAGAAGTGGTCAGAGAAGCTGCAGGTTATCGTATTATAGCTCCGCAACCTACTTCAGGTAGTCAAATTGTTGTCAACAAAAACTTTGTTCATTTTGATATTGAGGCAGAGGGAGCAACGTCCGTTATTATTGATAAAGAGACAGCTAAAAAGCTTCAAGGAATAGAAACGGACCGTTTTGCTCTTGATTATGTTGGACTCAAATCCGATAAAGTGAACAAAATTAAACTAACAATTGATCGTAATGGTGTAAAAACAACGGATACAATTGAAGTGTACTATACTAGTGCTACTGGAGTGGATTCTCAGTATATGGCTCCTAAAGTAGCCACTAAGTACTCTGCCTTCAATAAACAGCTTGAGCTAAGCTTCCCGAAAGGGACGGTAATGGAAAGTGTAGACACCAGTGGAATCGCAAAGTTCTATCCTAATAACAAACTGTTGTTTGGTATTGCGGATCCGAATACCGGTATTGTGGAACGTCGTAACGATTACGGAAGTATTGTTGGTTTCAAAACAGAAGAAGGAGATCCCAATCCATTAAGCGTACCAGATGATTATTACAGAAGGTTCTCGGCGATCACGGGAGATTCTGTGAACTTTAGTCCGATTTCAGACATTTACTGGATTAGTGGAGGTTTAGGGGAGTCGGGCACAAGAGGCACTGACAACTACAAAGAGCCAACAAATGGGGTAGGTCCATACACTATAGATTCATTGTATGGTAATCCATTAACACCTACTGAGCGCAAAATCAAACCATCTCAACGTGGTACATTGACATTGACTTATGATTCTAATGTGGTAGATGACGCGGGCTCCACAATCTCGGTATTCTACTACTCTTCAAGTAGAGAATGGAAACGTATTGGTGGAGAAGTGGATTCCAAGAAGCATACAGTAACTGTTCCGTTCGATAATTTCGGGTACTATAAAGTCATGAAGCTTAGAAGAAGTTACAACGATATCACGAACCACGGTTGGGCCAGAAATATTCTTAATGCATTATACGCCAAAGGATTTATGGCACCATTGCGTTTTGAACAATTTGGAACAGATGATCGGACTTCCAGAGGAGAGTTTGCCACACTTTTGGTAAAAGGATTGAATCTTCCGATTACTTCTGATAGCAGAAGAACATTTACAGATGTGGCGCCTGGAACAAGTTCATATACTTGGGATTATGACAGTATTGAGACAGCGGCCAGAGCAGGTATCATTACAGGATTGACCGATGGTGTGTTTGGGCCGGATCGTCCTCTCACACGTGAACAGGCAGCGGTCATGATAGCGAGAGCACTTGAGCTCAAGTTAGCTGCAAATGACAACAAGCTCCAAAGTGCATTGGCCAAGTCTTTCATCGACTCGGGCAGTATGGAGAACTACGCGGGTCCTGCTGTGCAAGCCGTTACCAAAGCGAAGATCATGGAAGGGTCTCCTGTAACAGTTGCCGGTCAAAGCAAACCACAGTATGCATTTAACCCGAAAGGAAACCTGACTCGTGCAGAAGCAGGTAAGATCGCGGTTGAATTGCTCAAGAAGAGTACCAAAGTATTCCCTAAAAACTTGAGTTAATTTATGTGATAGCATGGATGCATTTTAGGAAGGACCTGTCCCTTGCACTAAAGGGGCAGGTCCTTTTTATGAGTGTTAAGTAACTGATAAAGAACACTTTTATAATAGAAGAAATAAGTTTTTTACCAATAACTATTTTTGTAATTTGCTAGAGTTTAAGATACAATAACGGTAAATACACAATGATCTAGAGGGTGAAGTTAGCTAATGAAACCGATTTATTCGAAAGCCCAGCTGGGCTACATGAAGGCAAAGACACAGTTCGAGAAACAAGCAGTCATTCTGGAGAAGAAAATAGAAGATACACGTAAAACACAGGAAGTTTCCCAAGAAGTGATGGAAGGGCTTGTACAGGCGACTGGCTTCCATGATGCGTATAACAATTTGGTTCTGGCTGAAAATGACTTGATTGAATGGTCTCACACCACGATGAAGCATGAAAAGACGTACCGAGAAAATAGACAACCTATTGACGATATGTATCTAAGATTGAACAGTGATCCAAATATGCGTGCTCAAATTATTGACCTTGCGATGAAAATTCGCTAAGTTATAGAACCGAAACTTTACGAAAGGCATTCCAAATGGAATGCCTTTTATTTTATTGTACATTTAGAAGAATTTGTCGCTTCATGGAGCGGGTTTACGGGTATAAATAAAACGTCCCCATCCATTATTACACCATATAATTTCTAACAGTTTGCTTCATTCCCACTGAATTAATGGTTTTGAACATCAAAATTACCTGCACTGTATCAATACATAAATAAGTTCAAAACTTTTTTTGAGGAATCCGCAACTTTTTGAAATCTGCTGCGTTTAAGATGTAGAGTCAAAAACATTGGGCCTCTTACCAAGAATGACCTCGTGAAGAATCTTGTCTATTTATTAGAAAAAATTGCTTTACGGCGAGAGTAACCCATTGTATAATACGTTAGGTAGGATTAGGAAACTACTCTATTTTCGTATGATTCTATTATTATAATTGTTTACAAGTTTCTGTGATATGCTCACAGACATCATTTATATTAACTTGCTCAGGACTCTGGAAAGGGGGTGCAACAATATATGAGGAACACGAGCGAAACTATTAAAGAAAATTCCCATGTTATGAACGCCCAAGGAGGAGAAAAAAAGGTTATGAAGAAAATTTTATCCGTAGCATTGTCTACAGCAATGGCATTCTCGATGTTTGCATCTGTAGCATTCGGTGATACAGCAGTTTCACCACAACAACAATTTGATGCATTGAAAGCAAAAGGTGTTTTCACTGGTTACCCAGATGGAACAGCTGGTTTGGACAAAGAGATGACTCGCGCTGAGTTCGCAAAAGTTATCACTAAATTGCTTGGTCTGAAAGAAATTACTGGTGTATATTCTTACAACGATAAAAACTACAATGCTAAAAACTGGGCTGCTCCTTACATTGAAGCAGTAACAGCTGCAGGCATCATGGAAGGTAAAAACGTTGAGAAGAAAATCTTCGACTTCAACGGTAAAGTAACTATCGAAGAAATGGCGAAAGTTCTGACAATCGCTTTGGATCTCGAAGTTCCAACTGAAACTAATAACTCAGCAACAGCTTGGGCTAAAGGTTATGTTCAAGCAGCAATCAACGCTGGTCTGCTTGACACTAGCTTGAACTTCCAATCCAATGCTTCCCGTCAATTGCTTGTAGGCGCAGCTTACGCGATTGATCAAGAGCAAAGCTTGAAAGTTTCTTCTTACGAAGTAACTGAAGCTGGTAAAGTTGTTACTTTCAAAATGAGCGATGGCGAGTCCGTTAAAGTGACTTTGGATAAAGCTCTGGAAGCTAACAAAGAAACTGAAGTTAAATTCACTTACAAAGAGAAAAACTTCACTGAAAAAGTTACTTATAAAACTACTGTAGCTCAAGCTGTAGCTTCTGTATCTGCTACAAACTTGAAAGAAATCACAGTTAAGTTTGATGGTACTGTAGATCCTAACTCAGCTGAAAGCACTAATAACTATGTTGTTAGCGGATTGACTTTCAAAAGCGCTACATTGTCTGATGACAAAACTACTGTAACTTTGTTGGTATCTGAAGGTAACACTTCTTTGACTAACCAAAGATCCACTAGTCTTCAAATCAACAATGTTAAGAATGCTGATGCAACAAAAACTTTCACACAAAAAGTAGAGTTCACTCCACTTGATGTTGCAGTTCCAGAAGTAAAAGAAGTTAAAGCTTTGGGAACAAAAGCTTTCAAAGTAGTTTTCAGTGAGCCAGTTAAACCTGAAACTGTTAACGCAACTTCTTTCCGTGTGGATAACAACGTAATTGCAGCTTCTGTAAAATACGCTTATCCTAACGTTGCGATTGTAACTACTGATCTGACTGCTGGTGAGCACACATTGCGTGTGAGCGGCGTACAAGACTACTCTGGTCTGGCAATCGTTCCAGTGGAAAGCAAATTCACAGCAACTGAAGATACAGCTGCTCCTAAAGTAGTTGGCGTTAAATCCAACGACTTGAAAGAAATTACTGTAGAATTTGATGAGACTGTGAAAAGTGTAGCAAGTGCATATGCTAACACTTCAGGCAACACTGCACAATCCATTGAAATCAACGACACAAAAGTTACATTGAAATTCAACAATCCGTTGAATGTATCTGAGAACACAGTTTACTTGACTGCAGTATCTGACTACAGCAATAACTCTGCTAACGTTGATACAAAAGTAACTCCAACTTTGGATACAGTTCGTCCTACAGTTGTAGATACTAAGTTCAAAATGGAAAACGGTAACTACATTGCTGAAATTCAATTCAGCAAATCTTTGAAAGTGTCTTCTGCACAAGACGCTGAGAACTATGTTCTTAAAGACGCAGAAGGTAAAGTCGTAACTGAGTCTGGACTGACTTCTAAAGGTCACCCAGTAATTACACCAGTTTATACTGAAAACACTAAAACTGTTAAAGTTAACCTGGGAAGCAGCTTGAAATCTGATGCTACGTACACATTGACTGTGTCCGGTGTTGTTGATACTGCAACTATCGGAAATGTATTGTTGCCTTACACTGCGACATTGAATGCTAACACTGCTCAAAACGGTAGTGTAACACGTGTATGGACTGACCTTACAGCACAACAACTTGATGGTACAAATCAGCCTAGATATGTATACATTCAATTTAACAAAACATTAGCTACATCTGGTGATGGAAATGCTCTGGATGCAGCAAAATATATGGTTACTTTGAATGGTACACAATATCAAATCGCTAAAGAGAACAACGATATTACATTGATCTCCACAAACACAGTACGTATTACTGTAACAAGCGATAACCTTCCTACTGTTTCTTGGAAAAATGCTAAAGTATCTGCAAGCTACATCAAAGATTCTGAAGGTAAATACTTCAACTCTTCGAATTACTCCGTTGGCAACAGTGTGAATAATTCTCAAGTTGAAGCTACTACTGACGATGTATATGCTACAAGCCGTAACGAAGTAAAAGTTAAATTTAACACAGCGTTGTCTAACGTTAACTTGGGAGACTTCGATCTGAACGGAATCCGTCCTACAAGCTACACAATGGCTGATTCTAACAAAACTCTTGTTCTGAAGTTTGCTGATAACACAATCAATAACGATGTTAACGGCTATACTTTGAAAGCTACTAACCCTAGCACTCAAGATGGCTTCGGTAACAAACTTCAAGCGTTCACTGCAACTGTAAAAGACGGTATTGCTCCAACAGTAACTTTGAAAGATATCGTTAGAACAGGTAACACTGTTACATTTACAGTATATGCTTCTGAAAATCTTAAACAAGATGGCAACTACGGTCCTGCTTACATCCAAGGATTGTTCAGTGTTGATGCAGGTAGCGACGTAACTGCAACAATTACTGGTGCTACTCTTGACAACACAGATAAGAGAACAATCACTGTTACTGCAACTGTAGCTGGTAACACTGATGGTAAAGTAGCTACTGTTAAATTCGACGGTGCTAAAAACAAAGCAGCAAAAGCTATTAACGACGAAAACGGCAACGCACTGGGTGAGTTCTCATTCGGTAAAGAGCTGTAATTTATATCTTCCTAAAGCAGCCTTGCATCTTATTGATGCAAGGCTGTTTTTTGTTATGTTCTTAATCAGGAAATATTAAATATCATTAAAAGTTACCGCTTTGAAACTTCCTGCTCTTAAAAAGCGTCTATAATATAGCATAATGGAAATCTATGTATGGAGGTTTCAAGTGAAGAATAAATGGACGAAAGTTATTATTACTGGTGCTTTATTGGGGATTACGCAAAGTGTATGGGGTGGCTACGTGACTACTGTGGATGCTGCTGTGACTTCAAAATCCTCAAGTACGGAGCAATCGAAAAAAATGGTTGTAAAAACCTTGACTAATGTCCCAGCCGTCAAATTATCAAGCAAAAGTAGTGTTAGACTCACGGATGTTAACGTGTTAACACAGGACGAAGGCAAGCTAATTACGTATACTCTCACATACACTAACAATGATAAGAAAAGCTTGCAGTTAGTTGATTATTGGACAAAAGTGCGCAGCAAGGGCGGAACAACCTATAATTCCAAACTGCTGGCTCAGGATGCAGAGAAAAAAAGTGTCGCTGGGGGCTCTACACTCTCGGTTACATATGTGACTACCGTGGGTAAAAACGTGCAGTTAAGCAGTCTTAATTTTGAAATTGTGAAATGGGATTTCAGTAAACCAAACTATGAAAGCATTCTGGGGAAAATCAATATTCCTGCCGCGTATAGTGTAGCTACTCCTGTAAATACACCTAAAAAGGTGCGGATTAATGATATCCCGGTGAAGGTTAAGGTTCAAAGTCTTCAGACGTTCTCTGCTTCAGACAAATCCAATTATGCAAGTGTGAAGATTAATATGCATAATGTGGGGTATAAGGGATTGGAAAACCCTAGTGTGAAATGGGTTCTTATTACTAAAGGTGGAAGCAGCTACCCGCTTAATTTGAACGCTAATGATGCAACGTATAGCTTACAGCCTCAGGAATCAAAGAGTATTAACTATATAACAACCATTCCCAAGAAGGTGAAGCTGGACGGGGCTGAGCTTATCATGGTGCAAGAAAATGAAGCAGAGAAATCAGTCATTCCACTGGCCACCATGCAAATGCCAAAATCAACTTCATTGCAGAATACAGAAATTAAGGCTGGAAAGGTCCATACGATCACACTTGAGGATAACAAAGGCAAAATGGCTACAAGTATCGGAGAGGTCAGTGTAAGTCAGACCCACGGCAATAACTATTATACTGTCAACTTTAAAATTAAAAATACGGGTACACGGGAAGTTACTGTTCCTAAGTATGAATTCTCGGTTCAAAACAAAAAAGGAAAAGATTTTCCGTTAGCTACTAAGGCACTGGATAGTCTCAAATTAAAGCCGGATGAAGAACGTTTAATACGTTTGACATTTAGTTTGCCTTATGAGGAAGCCGATGAATCGCTGAAATTGGTGATGAACACGCCAAAGGCCGAGGGCGCTGAGGGTTCGGAGTCTAAAGAGATTAAATTTTCTTATCCGGCTGGTATTTATATTTTGCCTAAAGCAAACTCGATGCAACAGTCTATTGGAACGGAGAGTACTCTTCAATTACAAAACGGAACATTGGGTGTGACGTGGAACTCGATTCAACGCTTGCCTTGGGAGAACTCGGATGTCTTGTCAGCAAGGGTGACTTTGCGTAATATTTCCACTAACACGCTCAAGCTTCCTGACCTAAAAGGAATGTTGTCCATTGACTCGGCGGATATTTCGGATACGAAATTAATGATTAGCCAAAATTCAGCCTTACTTGGGCCTGGAAATTCGGTGGATATTTACCTATTGACTTCTCTTCCTAGTGACCTGGGTGTGGCTCAACTGCAAGTAGCATTATCTGAGGTTGTGGGCGAGAATTCGTCTGAATTGATTCGTCTTACTCACATTGGCGAACTTCCGGCATTACCACAAGTGGCTTTGGGAACTAATTATGTATTAAATAAGCCTGGAAAGAGATCTGAAATCAAGGTGAAAAGAACTCTCGTCTATCCGGGGACATCTTCCGACATCGTATATACCGAGCTACAGGTGAAAAATGTGGAAAATCGCCAAATTGATCTGGCCCAGTTAACAGGATATTACGAATCCAAAAACGGACAGTACTACAAAACGACCGTTAAACAAATTGATTATCCCGCAGGTCCTGGAAACTCGGCTTTGGTGACGATGTGGTCCAAAATCCCGAGAAACACGGTTATATCAGATATGAGGCTGTTAATCGGTGAAACTGTGGGAGGAGAAAGCACAGGCAAAGAAGGAGCAGTTGCTGCTGGTACGGGATATGTGGATGCAGCTTCCTATGAACTCAAGCCTAATCAAGAGTCTACATTGACAACAATTAAAAATGTGGATATTTATCCTTTTACCATTCAAACGAGAGACTTCAAAGCATCTCTTAGCGGTGGCTCTACGGTCAACCTTTCATGGAACTATGATGCTTCCCGGATTAATGATATGAATCTGCCTGAAAATGAACACAAGCTCATTGTACAAATTATTGAACCTACTGGAAAAGTGTTTGATAAAGAGATTGTGTTGGACAAAGATCTTAAAGAAGGTAATAATCAATTCTTAAATTGGACGATCCAAGATGTAGTATTTGATGATCGTCGCAGTGGGGCTTACACAATCGCCATTTATGATGAATTCCAGGGACAACGGATCAAGCTTGCTACTCAAGCGATGGGCTTTGTGCCTGCGGTTGGGAATCTACCGGATGGTGGAAATAATCCCTCACCGGAGTCGTTGTAGAATCTTTCTATTAAAGATATGATAGACCAAGAGAATAAATATCTTTGGATAGTCTGATAGAAAGGAAGGTATTACATGAAACCTTATATGAAAATCTCAATGGCAGCGCTGGCAATCGGTGTTGGCGTATGGGTTGGGTCCGTATACAGCAACACCGCGATAGGTGCGGGTACAAGCCAGCCAGGAACAGCGGATGACCCGGTAGTAACGAAGAGTTATGTAGACCAGCAAATTCAACAAGCTTTGGGAGGTAAAATTCCCACAGGAAGTGGTAACACGAATAGTGGAGGCAACAACAATGCAGGGGCGGGTAATACATCAGGGAACAACATCGGCTCTACAGGAACAGGAAGCACAGGTGGTGATACAACACTTCCACCAGTAGTATCTGGTGCGACAGATGCTGTTGAGATCGTAACGGTGAAGCCGGGTCAACAGCTGATCGGTAAGTCTGGCGCGGAGTTCATCGTGCGCAGCGGCAAAGCTGTGATCGTCAGTGAAGGTACGAATGGTGTAGCTGATCTGACGGACGGGATTGACCTGACGAATGGGCAGGCGGCGCCGACCAATCATCTGCTTTCTTTTCCAAGAGATGGGCGGGGTATAACGGTGTTGGATGGTAACAAGTACAGCCTGACAGTGATGGTGCGTGGTGGATATTCTCTGAAATAGAATGTGCATCTGTCCAAGAAATTATTCGGTTGTCATTCATTTTATTTGCGCAGATTAACCAGTTCTAACAAACATTAATACGGCTAGCCAGCCTTGTTCCTGCTCACTCTATAACTGTACACAACCAATAATCGGAGGTGCAGGAATCATGGCTAGAAGCAACCGCAAAGTGGTGCCGGAAAGTCGTCAAATGCTGGATCAGATGAAGTATGAGATTGCTGCTGAATTTGGGCTGAATGTGGGATATGGTGGCAGAGGCCTTGCTGGTGCAGATACCGAATTTGGATCTGAATTGGGCGAAGTGAGTGATCACTCCTATGGCCAGTATGAAGGCTGGGGACATCTGACTTCCCGTGAGAATGGATCAGTCGGTGGAGAGATTACAAAAAGGCTGATTCGCCAGGCAGAGCAGCACTTATAGGGTATTATTCTTATCTCCATTTGTTTGACACCTCTTGACAAATACGTTAAGATGGCATTTGAGGTACGCAGCCTTTTCCACTAGGGAAAGGTTGATTTTTTGTTGAGGCCATTACCTGAAAAATCCTTATCTTCGTAACTGCGGACCCTGCGTCCTTATTCCGCCCGGAAAGCTTTCGAGGGTACAGTGAACGAATCACCGTAAATGTTTTGTTCGGGCAATCGCCATACTACTGGTTATGGGAGGTTGAAACTTCAATGTCTATTAAAGGCCGACATCTATTCACATCGGAGTCTGTAACTGAAGGACATCCGGATAAAATTTGCGACCAGATCTCGGACGCCGTGTTGGACGCGTTCCTGGCGAATGATCCAAACGCTCGTGTAGCGTGCGAAGTTTCCGTAGCTACAGGCCTTGTGCTTGTCATCGGTGAGATTAGTTCAGCTTCTGAATACGTGGACATTCCGTCCATCGTTCGTAATACGGTTAAGGAAATCGGGTACACACGTGCCAAATACGGTTTCGATTATAATACTTGTGCAGTTCTGACTTCTCTGAACGAGCAATCTGCTGACATCGCACAAGGCGTTAACGCAGCTCTGGAGAACCGCGACCCGGAACAAATGGCTCGTGAAACAGAGAACATTGGTGCTGGTGACCAAGGTCTGATGTTTGGTTTTGCAACCAACGAAACACCTGAACTCATGCCTTTGCCAATTGCATTATCCCACCGTATCGCTCGCCGTTTGGCAGAAGTGCGTAAAAACGGTACATTGGAATATCTTCGTCCGGATGGTAAAACTCAAGTAACGATTGAATACGATGGGGACAAGCCGGTTCGTGTCGATACGATTGTAGTTTCCACTCAGCATGCTGAAGAGACTACGTTGGAGCAAATTCAAAAAGACATCAAAGAACATGTAATCTTGCCTGTTGTTCCAGCTGAATTGCTGGACGAGCAGACTAAATATTTCATCAATCCAACAGGACGTTTCGTTATCGGCGGACCTCAAGGAGATGCAGGCCTGACTGGACGTAAAATCATCGTGGATACTTACGGCGGTTATGCACGTCACGGTGGTGGCGCGTTCTCCGGTAAAGATCCGACAAAAGTAGACCGTTCCGCTGCTTATGCGGCTCGTTATGTAGCGAAAAACCTCGTTGCTGCTGGTCTTGCAGACAAAGTGGAAATCCAGCTCGCTTACGCGATTGGTGTAGCCAACCCCGTATCGATCAACGTGGATACATACGGCACAGGTAAAGTCAGCGAAGAGAAATTGGTTGAACTTGTACGTAACAACTTCGATCTTCGTCCAGCTGGCATCATCCGCATGCTGGATCTGCGTCGTCCAATCTACAAACAAACGGCTGCTTACGGTCACTTCGGCCGTACAGATCTGGATGTACCTTGGGAACAAGTGGACAAAGCAGATATTTTGAAAGAGCAAGCCGGTCTGTAAGTTATTTATGCCCTTTAAAGCCCTTTGGTTCCGCTAAGGAATCAGGGGCTTTTTTACTTTAGATATTTGTATTTTCTCTCACTAAGGCAAACGAAATAAAATTTACATATTATAACTATTTGCTAATCAAATATTTCCTTTTAACCGAAGTACATAAAGAGGTCTACACATTGTTCAGACAGAAGAATATGGACGAGGAGGAACGAAAGGTGAGTATAAAAGGATTGATCCGTAAGGGGATCGTCGGGTTATTAATTGCGTTGTTGATTACGCAAGGTTGGTATAGTGGTTTTGATTGGAAAGAAAACAAAGTGTATGCAGATGATTTGACAAGTTTGGGTATTGAGTCGTCTGTACCAGCATTAGGAGTAAGCAATGCTGATAGTACATCACCGTTTATTCTTGTTTTTAAGAAGCCAGTTAGAAAAGTTGCAGGAACACAAGAGAACATATCCATATACAGATTACCGGAGGAAAAGCTTGTCGCTGAGGTCCCTGTGAGTTCTCAGGTAAACCTCATTCCTGACTTACCTGATACTCCAGACGTAGGAAAGACTATTACTTTTCAGTTGACTGAATCTCTTAAAGGTGGGCATTATGCAATTAGAATCGGTGATAAATCTTTTGAATATGGAGCTAATGAGCCCTTTAATGGATTGAACCAGGAGGCTTGGTCGTTCTACACCAAGGGAGTAGGTGCGACAAAGGCGCTTTCCTTATCTCCAGCTAACGGTGCAGTATCCGTTGCGCGTGATTCCAATTTACGGGTGACTTATAGCAATCCTATTGAGGTCGGTGTAGGAGATATCGAAATTTTCGAAGACGGTGTGTTATTTGAGAAATATGATATGAGATTAACGCAACCTCGTGTTGTGATTAGTGGAAGTACACTCACGATTGATCCTTTAAAAAGTTTTTCCAATAATGCTACATACTCAGTTCATATATCTCAAGGTGCTTTAAGGGATAAGGAGGGAAACGATGTCGCTGGATCAGGGCTTGATGGATGGAACTTTAAAGTGTTCCAATCTGACCCTACTTCCTTAACGGTATCTTCCCTTTCACCATCTAACGGAGCAAGTGGGGTGGCGCTGACAGGAGAGTTGATAGTTACGTTCAGCAAAGAGCTGGATCCTCGTTATCCGGGATCAGTGACGCTTAGAACTGCCAGTGGTGCAGTAATTGCAACTACAACATCAGTGAACAGTTCGAATCACCGACAGCTGCGAATCATTCCGCTTAACAGTTTAGCGAGTAATACCAGCTATATCGTGGACATTCCGGGAGGGGTATTGCAGGACAAATCAGGAAATCTGTATATGGGGCTGAACGGTGCATCTTCTTGGACATTCAGAACATTAACGCTTGACCGAACGGCTCCGGTTCTCAAGACATCCAGAATGTACAGTAATACCATTATTCGTCTGACTTATGATAAATTGCTCTCAAATCTTGATCCTTTTACTTCAAGTTTTACTGTTACCGTTAACGGAGAATCACGAAATGTGAGCACATCTTATGTGTCTGGAGATAGCGTTTACGTTGTTCTCGATACAGGCGTAGCTGTAGGGCAAGTGGTACGAATTGCTTACTCGCCTGGATCATCAACGCGCAAAATTCAGGATTTGTCTCTGAATTCCGCCGCTGCTTTCTCTGCCAGAGATGTGGAGAACAGTCTTGAATCGATTATGTCCAAACCAAGAGAAGGTACTGCCTATAATAATACGATTAATCTCTATTATCCAGAGACCGTATATATTAATTCTAGTGAAGCATTTAAACAATTCAGCGTGACTGCAGATGGATCGGCAGTGGGTGTAAGCAGCATCTCGACCAACAATAGCTCACTTGTCACTCTGAACTTAAGTCGTTCAATCACGAATGGTGAAGTCGTTCGTGTATCCTATCAGCCGGGCGAATGGGCTGTGAAAGATAGCCGTAGTCAGGCTCTTGCCGGATTTAGTGGGTTTTACGTCCGTAATAGCTTCGATACGAAGAATCCTGAATTCCAAAGTGCAGAAGTCAGCGGCAATAAGCTGTGGATTCGCTATAACGAGCCGCTAAGTCGCACAAACAAACCACTGAAAAGTCAGTATTCCGTACTGGTGGACGGTAAAGCCGTATTTGTAAATGATTCGGAAATCGAGGATGATATGGTCACACTAACACTCGCCTCATCGGTTACGAGCACTCAGACCGTAACCCTGTCATACGTTCCTGGATCGAGCCGTCTAACGGATCTGAACGGTAACCCAGCGGGGTACTTGAATTTGACCCCCGTGACGTATACATACGGGAACGGAACGATCTTGTCCGGTATGTTACAAGGAGATACTATACTGATCAACTTCCGTAATGCTTTGAAGACAGAGTCTGCATTAACACCTACTCAGTTCAATGTACAGATCGGTGGCAACACAGTACTCGTTAATTCGGCATCTGTGTCCGGCGCAGTTGTTACCTTGAAACTACCAAGCCCGGTAACAGCTGGACAGACGGGTACAGTTAGCTATGCCCCGGGTTTAGTTTCGCTTAGGGACTCTCTTAATTCTGAAGTAGGGGCATTTGGCCCACTGACGTTGCAGCAAAGTGCAAGCCCTACTCCTACTACCATTCCATTGGAGGGACGTCCTTCCTGGATCACCGAATGGAGTGCAGCTGAATCCGGATTTGGGCAAGCGATGTTCGTAATGAGCCGTGATACGGCTTCTGTCGAAACCTCAATCTCACGCAATAACCGTTCGACGCGGCAGTTTACCATAGATGAGACGAAACTTGCTCAAGCATTTGAATATGCGTATTCAAGCGGGAAATTAAATCAACCTGTAATGTTTGAAGTACCAGAGAGTGAGGCAACGGCTTCTGTTGGAATCCCGTTTCATACGCTCTCTCGGATGGCTGCAAACTATCGGTCGGGTTCAATTGGAATTAAGTATAGTGACAGTGTATGGATCGTTCCTCTTTCCAAACTAGACGTCGTGGCTATGGGACAAAGTGCAGGTATAACGACTGCTCCTGGTACTGCTATATTGTACGTACAGTTAGAAGCTCTTCCTATTTTCTCGTTAGGAACGCTGGAGTACATGCTGTCAAGTTCCAACGCTCAACGACTGGCCAATGTAACAGAAGTTCATATTGAGCTTTACAATGGCAATACCGGGCAAAATGTAGAACAGAACATCAAGAGTCAGTTTTGGATGCAACTCCCTGGAAACACGTCAACAACCTTATCCGGGTTCACTGCTGTTGATCCGACTACACAGACTTTATCCTATGTGCCAACAACATTCAGAAACACGACAGGTGGAATAATTGCCAGAGGCCAATTAAACGGCAATCAGATCATAGCGCCTGTAACTCATCTGGTCAGCTTTCCAGATGCAAAGCCCTGGGCGCGTGATGCTATTACAGAGTTGGCCTCTAAATGGATCATTAGTACTGACAACCTTACTGCTTACAAACCCGATAAGAAAATTACCAGAGCAGAATTCGCTGAATTAATTGCCAAAGGACTGGGCCTTAAAGGGAATCGTGAAGCCGCCCAACGTTTCCGCGATCTTAATGGGAATAGTACAACAATTTCATATATTGGTGCTGCGGCTGAAGCTGGAATTATTAAGGGAGTTGAGGGTGATAAGTTCAAGCCCAATAGCTTGATAACCAGGGAAGAGATGGCAATCATGTTGATCAGGGGGATGGAGTATACCGGGCAACCAGCGGCTCTTCAATCATCAGCTAAAGATACATTATCTAAATTCAAGGATAAAAAAAATATAAAATCCAAAGATTCTGTTGCCAAGGCAGTGCAGGCAGAAATTATACAAGGGGTGACTAAAACGGAATTCCAGCCCTTGGAGAATGTAACTAGGGCGCAGGCAGCAGTCATGTTAAAGCGTATGCTTAACAGAGTCGGATATCTATAAAATAAAATCGAAGCTATTATTATTCAAAAAGAAGCATATCAGATACAAATCTGATATGCTTCTTTTTTGTGAATATGAAGGGAAAATAAGTTTTTGGAAGATACTTTGATTTTTTTAAAAAAACGTGACATCTAATGTTACATCAAAGAGCGAAAAGGTATTGAATATGAAAGGACATCATGAGTGTATATATAGGGGAATCCAAATTTTAGAATCAATGAGTGGTAATATAGGCTTGGGGCGTAACTTTTTCCACAAAAAGCAGTCTATTAATAGAAGAGTATACTAGAAATCTCGCTTTCTACGCCACGTGGCAGAGATCGTGATATCTAAGATTGATATACAAGATGGGAGAGACGTTTCAAACATGCTGGGGAAACAAGGGAAACGGCTGAACGACGTTAAGGGTAATCAGGCGAAGAAATGGGCGATTGTAACACTGGCAGGTGTCATCTGGATTGCTCCGGTTCTGGGAGCGGGACAGCAGGTGTGGTCAGGCACTTCCTGGCAATCGTTAGCAGCCGCGGCATCTACAACGACAAGCAAACTGAGTGAAGAAATTTTGACTTCGGGTGCGAAGTTGATGAAATATAACTATACAACAACACGTTCCGGCTCAAAGGTGAACGTATTGGCGGACGTCATTCAAGTGGATTTGCAGAATCCCTATGTGAAGCTGGACGTTATGACAGGCAAGGGTGGCAACCTGAACAGTAAACAAAGCACGGGTGCCATGGCCAAGGAAAACGGTGCAGTAGCTGCCGTAAATGGCGATTATTTCAATGTATCCGGTGAGCTTGCTCCTATCGGTGGACAGGTCTCGGATGGGGTCCTCGTATCTACTCCATCCGAACTGTCAGGGATGTATGCCCTCACCGTAACCAAGGACGGCAAGCCGATGATTGATGAATATTCATTCGATGGCACCGTGAAGGCAGATGATGGTTCAACGTTTGCTTTGCGTGGGATAAATAAAGAGGACTACACGGTCGAATCGAGCTCGGTGAAGTACAGTCACGCCAATTCGATGTATATTTATACACCGGCTTGGACGTCAACGAAGCGGCCGAATGATCCTTCCACAACACCAACCGAGGTACTTGTGCAGAACGGTGTAATCACCCAAATTTCGGATAAAAAGGCGTTAAACATGACGGTGCCGGCGGATGGGTACATTTTGCGTGCGCACGGAACGGCAGCGACATGGATTATGACTCACCTGGCGGTAGGGCAGACGCTGAATGCAGATTACAAGTTGAAAGCCAAAACGACGGGGGAGACCGTTGATCCAAGCAACCTGCAGATGATGATCGGTGGTCATACCATTCTGGTGAATGGGGGCAAGGCGGCTACTTTTTCCCGCGATATTGCTGCTTCCGGCATCGGTGGCATTCGCGCAAGAACGGCAGTTGGCTACTCTCAAGATGGTCGGTATGTCTACATTATTGCAGCGGAGAAAAACAGTAACAGCAGCGGTTTGTCGCTGACTGAACTGCAATCCTTCATGACCAGCATTGGTGTATGGAAAGGCATGAATCTGGACGGAGGCGGCTCCACAACAATGGTAACTCGTCCGCTTGGCGAGGAGACAGCAGGGCTTACGTTCAACACGGAGTACGGTACAGAGCAGCGTCAGGTCGTAAACACGCTGGGCGTGTTCTCTACGGCTCCAGAAGGTAAGCTGAAGGGCTTTGCCGTGAGTGGCAGTCAAACGTTGCTGGTAGGGCAAGAGGGCAAGTATACAGCCAAAGGATATGACACTTACTATAACCCGATTGCGACAGGCGATATCAAGATGACATGGAAATCGAGCAACAACGGCATCGTGAGTGTAAGCAATGGAACGATCAAAGGTGTGAAACCAGGTACAGCTACGCTGACTGCAACAAGTAATGGTGCTTCATCTTCCATTAAAGTTACCGTGCTGGGTGGCAGTGAACTGGCTTCGCTGACAGCCGGATCTGGTTTGGGATCGCTCCAAGCGGGCACAACGATTTCCATTCCAGTAACGGCGAAGACCAAAGACGGACAAAGTGTAACAGTTCCGGCGGACTCGCTAACTTGGGAGTTTATCGGTTTCAAAGGTAAAGTGGTTGCAGACCAATTAACCGTTTCCTCTGTGAACTCTGGCGCTCAAGTTGGCTATGCAATCGGTCGTTATGACGGCTACAGCACGGTGGTTGTGCTCTCCGCTGCGGCAAGTGAAACAATATGGGAGAACTTCGAGAATGTAAGCTACCCGATCAACTTCACGACCAATGCATCAGGTGTAACTGGATCGGCTTCTGTGACAGCGGGAACAGGTGAAAAAGCTGGCTCCAAGGTGCTGCAGCTGAGCTATGACATGACCGCAGGAATAGGGAAAATGTATGCTTATGCCCAATTGAATGGTTCCACTGGCAAAGAGGTATCTGCAACAGCGACTTCCATGTCGATGGATGTTATGGGAGATAAGAGTCTGAACTGGCTGCGTGCCGAATTTACCGATGCCAGTGGCAAAACGGTATATGCCGATCTCGCTAAGGCGATTGATTGGGATGGTTGGAAAAAGCTGAATGTGGACCTGAATGGGCTGAATATTTCTTATCCGGCGAAGCTGAAACGGGTTTATGTGGTGAATGTGGAAGAAGGTCAGGATGAGCGTGCGAAGACGGGTACGGTTGCTTTTGACAATATTGCTTTCACCATGCCATCCAAATCCAGTGAAGTGGGCTTGCCTACAGGAACTGCTTCATTAGTGCTTGGACAGAAATCCATGACCGTAAACGGAACGAAAAAGGCAATTGATGCTGCGCCAGTACTGAAAAATGGTACAACATATGTCCCAATCAAGCATGTATTGGATGCTTTTGGTGGGCAGGCGAGCTGGGATAGCAAAAATCAACGGATTACCGTTGTACGTGGTGGCAAGCTAATTGATCTGGTTGTAGGCCAGAAAGAATTCATTATCAATGGCAAAAGACAAAGTGCAACAGTAGCACCTTACGTATCTGGTGGTAGGACTTTAGTCCCTCTTAGACTCGTTTCGGAGCAGCTTGGACTGACTGTAAAATGGGAACAGAACACGAAGACCGTTACCATCTCATCGTGATATGGTATGATATATACCGGAAACGATAGAAATGGAGTCGAACAAACGTGGATTTACAAGCCGATGCCATAGACCGCGTCATAAAAAACGCCATACAAGTCATGGAAAACAGTAAATATCAAATGTTTGAGATTATGGACTCGACTCGGAATGAGCTAAAAACGCTGAACGAGGAATTGAAGTCAGTTCTGAAGGAGACGGCGGAAACGATCGAGAAAGTAGATCAATTGGAGCTCAACTACCGCCGCTCCCGGATCCGGCTAACTGAGGTTAGCCGTGACTTCGTCCGTTATTCCGAGCATGATATCAAGCAGGCGTATGAGAAAGCGACGCAGTTACAGCTGGATCTGATGATTTACCGTGAGAAGGAAATGTATCTGAAAGCCCGTCGGGATGATCTGCAGAAGCGTGCCAAAAATGTGGAAGCTTCCGTGGAGCGCGCCGAGACGATCGGTTCCCAGATGGGGGTTGTACTGGAGTATCTGTCGGGTGAGCTGGGTCAAGTGACCCGCATCATTGAATCCGCCAAAAATCGACAAATGATTGGTTTGAAAATAATTTTGGCCCAGGAAGAAGAGCGGAAACGTATTGCCCGTGAGATCCATGACGGACCTGCGCAGATGCTCGCAAATCTAGTGCTTAGGACGGAAATTGTAGAAAGAATGCTCATAAAGCAGGATTTTAAGATGGTCCAGGCCGAAATAGTAGATTTGAAAGGCCAGGTTCGTTCGAGTCTTGGAGAAATGAGAAAAGTTATTTTCAATTTGCGTCCTATGGCACTGGATGACCTGGGATTGATTCCAACGCTTCGGAAGTACGTGCAGGATTTTGAAGAAAAAACAAAAATCCGCTCGCTTTTTGAAACGAGAGGCAAGGAACACCGTTTGTCTTCGGCAATGGAGGCTGCGATTTACCGCCTCGTGCAGGAAGGTCTGTCCAATGCTGCGAAGCATGCTTATCCCACTTATGTTGTAGTGGAAATTACATACCAGGCTCAGCTCGTTAAGATTGTCGTGCAGGACAATGGGCTTGGGTTCAAACCGGAGCTTCTTGCGAAGAAGAGCAAGGATCATACCCACTTCGGTCTGATTGGGATGAGAGAGCGGGTTGAACTGTTAGAAGGAAGAATAGAGATCGAGTCCGCGGAAAATCAAGGAACCAAAATAGTGATTCATATCCCGACAAACGTGGATAAGGGAAAGGAGTAGCAGATGGAAAACCGTGATACTGGAAAGACATCAATTAAAGTTCTTTTGGCTGATGATCATCAGCTGTTCCGTGAAGGTCTGAAACGCATTTTAAATATGGAGGACGACATTGAGGTCATCGGCGAATGCGGCGATGGGATTCAGGTGCTCGAATTCTGTAATCAGGATAAACCGGACATCGTATTGATGGACATCAACATGCCTGTGGAAAACGGGGTTGAAGCGACGGAGAAATTGCGTGAGCTGTTCCCGGATGTCAAAGTCATTATCTTGTCTATTCATGATGATGAGAGTTATGTGTTCGAGACGCTGCGTAAAGGTGCTAATGGCTACCTGCTCAAAGATATGGAGGCCGAGTCCCTGATCAATGCGATTCGTTCTGTTCATGAAGGGCATGCATTCATCCACCCTAAAGTAACTGGCAAACTGATCATGCAGTTGCGTCGTATGACGTACCTTAATGAGACAGGGGCAATGAGCGAAGGAGCTTCGAAGGAAGCAGGCGTTAAATTTGTCGCTGGCGACAATAATCCGCTTACTCGTCGTGAGGCTGAAGTATTGCGTCTGATGGCTGAAGGTAAGAGCAATAAAATGATTGGTGAGTTCCTGTTCATCAGTGAGAAAACAGTAAAAAACCATGTCAGCAGTATTTTGCAGAAGATGGAAGTGGACGATCGTACACAAGCGGTTATCAACTCGATCAAATATGGTTGGGTTACCCTCTAATATACGATTGTATTTAGATGCAGTTTGATTATAGCAATTATAGGATTCTGTTTACTCGCGCCCATTCCAGAGTGTTGGACTGGTTAGCGGGTTAATGGACTTTATCACTGCAAATGAGCAAAGTGTGAAGTTAGAAGAACTTATGTTCAAGCTTCGGCATGAATGATTGAACGACCTGGCCTGTCTTCTTCGTCCGGTGTCGATCAGAATGGAATATGCGCTTTAGGATTTGCAAGTGTAACCCTTCGGGGAATGCAGCATATACTGCTGTATACAGGGATGTTCGCCATGGGTGAGCATGACCTTCCGAGGAGGTGCAGTTGCCATGGTTGCTCATCTGACTATGATTCTGCTCATATACTTCCTGGCGGCAATGGCCGTTCATGCCATGCACCAGCGCCATCTTTCCCGTCCGGACCCCGAGGGCTACGAGCAGATTATGCTCATTCCTTCCAATCAGGAGCAGCGGATTGAAGGCATTGTAAGAGCGCTTTGCCGGGAATTATTTTACCGTGGAAAGAGCTTCACATTGACGGTTGTCGCTGATCGTACGGAAGCCGAAACGGTTCGTATTATTGAAAAGCTTATGCTTAGGCAAGGAATGGAGTTATCCTACTTGTCCGCTGTCCCATCGGATATGGAACAGTGGAATCAGACCGGGAATCGTTCTATTCGCCTTATCGATTTGCGTGAGCCAAAGCAGTAGATGCTTTTTTTTGCAACAGTGGGTCCATTAATCGTGCAAGCTGCTGAGACAGACTGGCTAAAGCGTGTCATCAGTCAGAATGTACTTTCAATGAAGTCATACCGGCTTGCAGAATTTCATCATGTTCGAGGTTAAAGATTACAGCTTATGCTGTAGTCTTTTTTTGTCATTGTAGCCAAGCTTGCTGTTAAATTAAATATGGGTTTTTATGCAATCTATGGTTATTGTCCCTGTTGGAGCCTTGTGGGGATTGCAGCATGAATCTTTTTGAAATCAGAACTCTTAAGTTAAAAGTATAGACGATGCAGATTGGAAAAAGTTTCGCATGATCAAAGAAAGATTATCGCTACTCATTGAATGGGTAAAATAATCGTAACAATTGCTTTTGGAAACTAAACGACTTGTGGGACGACTCCACAATTGATATAGTGATAATACAAATGGATATTGAATGGAATTAGATATGGACATGAAGCACATGCTCCGACGAATAGTCGGTTGGCATGTGCTTTTTTGCGTTTCGGGGCATGGAGAATGAGGGAGGAGAGCAGATGAAGGTTGGGTTGTATGTGTGCCGAGTGAGAGAAGAGTGGAAGATGGTGCTGTCACTGGATGTCCGAGTGGATGTGGCGTGGTGGCTTGAGGGGGTGAGCGGACAGCGGGTGTTGCGATGGTTGCTGTTAGGCAGGGAGGTGCCTTTAAGTCAGGCATCTTGGATGGTAGAGAATTTTGAGGTGGAGCGAGGAATGGATCAGTGGGGAGGGGAGCATTGGCAGACGTATGTGCAGCTCAAAGTGGAAAAGTACGAGCGGGCCTCCGGGGATCTGGAGGCTAGTGGAGAGATGGCGGGCAAAGCGGGGATTACTGCTGAAAGAGGTGCGGAGGTGGGCGGGAGGCCTGAGTCGTATCCCGCCGGGGAGTGGGCTCAGCTGGAGCGGGGCGCGGCCCTGCTGGCTGAGCGGCTTCGCGGCCGCCAATTGCTGGAGGCCGAGGCAGAGGCGCTGCTGGCGGACACATCGCCGCAGCTTGCCTCGGTTTGGCGCGCGGCTGCGCAGCTCGCGCACTTGCGTGGGCGGCTGAGCATAGCAGCCGCCCTGGAAGGGCCTGCCACGCGGCGGCAACGCCTCGCGTGGCTTGGTCGCGCGCACAGCGCGCCCCGCTGCCGCCGATGCGGCAGCTTTGCCGGGCAGCGCGTGCCCTGCGCTGCCTGCGGCCTGGCGGCGTGCGCCTACTGCGAGGCTTGCCTCGCGCTGGGGCGCAGCCGTGCCTGTGCGCTGCTGCTGCGTAGCGCAGCGCCAGGGGCCGTGCCACGCGGTGCATCGCTGCGTGGTACGGTCGTTTCCCCCACCGAGGGCGGACTTGCCCGGTGGGGACTTAGCCCTGCGCAGAGCGCGGCAGCTGCCGCGGCGCTGGCGTTTTTGGCCCAGTCATCTGCAGGGGATGGGCCGGGGCGGTTTTTGCTGTGGGCCGTGACCGGGGCCGGCAAGACGGAAATGATATTCCCTTTGCTCCAATACATATTGGAGCGAGGTGGACGAGCGCTTGTTGCTACGCCGCGCCGGGATGTCGTGCTGGAGCTCGCCCCTCGTTTGGCGAAGGCATTCCCCGACATCTCGCTCGCTACGCTATACGGAGGTAGTACCGAGCGCTGGAAAGACGCACAGCTCACACTCGCGACCACGCACCAACTGATGCGTTTTTACCAGGCATTCGATCTGGTCATTATCGACGAGCTTGACGCATTTCCCTACCATAATGATCCCATGCTCGCTCATGCGGCTGCATCCTCGTGCAAGCCTGATGGCCATTTTGTGTATCTGTCCGCTACCCCACCTGCTCGGTTACAGAGGGAAGCATCGCAAGGGAAACTCACTCACGCCAAAGTCCCGGTCCGCTTCCACCGCCACCCTTTACCCGTACCACGTTTACTGAAAATGCCTACCGTCGCCGAGTGTATTCGGAAGCGGGAGCTGCCCGCAACACTAAAAAAGAGTATTCAAACCTCCTTGCTACGGGAAGCTCAGGTATTTGTTTTTGTGACGCGGATCGCTCAGATTGAGGCATTTGTAAATCTCATGCGTCGCATGTTTCCACAAATCCATATCGAAGGAACATCATCCCAAGATCCGGATCGGGCGAGCAAAGTTATTGCTTTTCGTGAACGGACCATACGTCTGCTCGTGACCACCACTATCTTGGAGCGGGGCGTCACCATTCCGCGCAGCGATGTATTTATTTTGGATGCGGATAATGGCCTCTTTGACGAAGCTTCTCTGGTACAGATGGCGGGTAGAGCAGGTCGATCTATGGATGATCCGGCAGGAAGAGTCGTCTTTGCATCATCCCGCCGTACGCGTTCCCAGGTAAAGGCGGTAGCACAAATCCAAAAGATGAACACCATCGCAAAACGCAAAGGCTACCTTCACCCGCCAACACACCAATAGATACTGAGGGAGGCAACAATCTAATGTCGAACTGGCTAAGCAGCATAACAGACCACGTGCACCAACTCACCCATCGCCTGCATGGATTACTCGCCCCACCCGGAGCGACTTGTCTAACCTGTGGTACACGAGCGATATTGTCTCCGATTTACCCCGGCATCTGTCCGCGTTGTGTGCAGCAAATTCCATGGATTCGTTCCATTCGCTGTCTACGTTGTGGTCGGGGGATCGGCTGCCCGGACTGCGTCCGCCCACACATGCAAAACTGTTCTTTCATATGCAATCGCAGCGCCGTCCAGTATAACGCTTTAATGAAGGAATGGATTGGGATGTACAAATTCAGAGGCCACGAGCGCTACGCGCCACTGTTAACGGCACTAATTATTCAAGCATTTCAAGCAATGATTGAAGAACTCAACCCTGTTTTGGCAAAAGAAACCCTGGCCCCCGTGGCTCATCCCGCCACGCCTGCTCAATACTGGTTGGATGCCAACTCACATCCACCCGGCTCGAGCGCGTCAACAAACGCATTCTTTCACCAACCTAGCGGGCGCGTAACAGCGCACGCGCCCGTTCACTTACCTGCCGCGTTAGCGCCCGTGCATATACACGCGCATCACAACAGCCACAGCTCAGACGCGTACTACACGCACGCTCATCCCGGAGCAGCGACCCGCAGCCGCCAGTCGCTGCTCCAAAACAATAAGCCGCGATGGCGGCCAGACGCGGTGACCTATGTCCCCGTCAGCGACGAACGCCTTGCCGAGCGCGGCTTCAACCAGGCCGAGCGGCTCGCAACAGGACTTGCCGCAGCCGTCCGCCTACCTGTAGTTGATCTGCTGCAGCGTCGGATCAACACCACCAAACAAAGCTTCAAAACACGCGGCGAGCGTATCCAAACAATGCAGGATGCATTTGCAATTCAGCCATCTGGAATGGAGACGATGTTCGACCTCTATCAAGCTAACTCACAGTTCGCGCACAAGGACATGCATTCACAGCCAGCAACAAATTCATACGCCATTGGAGAAGGAGTCTCTTCACATTTCAGATCAACCCCACAAGGCTGGCAAGTTGCTCCTTTACGCTTGCTATTAATCGATGATATTTACACAACGGGTAGCACCTTGGATGCCTGTGGACAGGTGACCTTGAACGCTGGATATTCCATAAACATTCCAATCGAAATTTACACGCTGACTTTGGCGAGATCCTGACCGGAATATATGTAAATAGACTTAATAAATGGCTATCATACTCAAATCATATGATCATAATAATTAATATCTTTTATATAGAAAAGAGAAAGTACGTTCTTGTATGTACAGCGTTATCACTATTATGGATTTTCATATACACACATATGATTTGTATATCTGTTGTTTAACGAAATTATGAATATATATTAAATAAGAATATTTTTACATGTAAAAAAGAGGAATTCATTCTACCTTGTAGAATAGATAGTTCTGCCGTTCACCATAGGTGACAGCACAGGGAGTGGCACAACATATCTTTTGAAGGAGAGAACAACAGTGGGTGCAGGAAAAAGAAAAAATGGGTTTTACTTATGGACCGTCCGTTTACTGGTGCTATTGCTGGTATTCGGACAGTTTGGCGTGTACGGGGGGAGCCGGGCATATGCCGCATCGGTTCAAGGAGGCGTACTTTACTTTAGTAATGATTCTCAGTTTGTTCTGTATGTCCAAGAAGGTAAATTGAAATCAAATATGAATCAAGTTCAATTACGGTGGCAAAGGTCTGAGAATATTCCAACGTCTACATTACCTTCATTTAAAAGCCAGTTAATTGCAGGAGAGACTAACGACATTTCTCAAGTTTCTTTTGGGACATATCATTCAACTTATACAGGAGAAGTTAAGCATGCTTTTGTTGTTGAATTCAATAAACTTTGGGAGGAATATCACCAAGTTGATTTTGTGAACGGAGATTGGCTATTTTCTGAAACCGATCCATTAGGAAACGTGACTCCGATTGATGTGTATGACACGCAGGTCGAACCTCTGAGTCTGGTGATTAATGCCGAAACAGGTCAAGTCGTAGATTTGGTTTCCAACATTAACCCATACTATTATTCGAGTGAGGAAAATTATTCATTTATACCTGAAATAGTAGAAGTGGAAGAACCTACTGTGCCGATTGAAATCCCGACCGAATTGGTAGCTAAAGTGAGTGATGGTTCGGTTGAACTTAGTTGGAGTAAATCAAATAAGGTAACTTCTTATGAAGTAGAAGTCAATGGAACTTTAAAAGGAAAATCGTACATAAATACGTGGGTTGATAATTCTTTGAATTCGAACTCAGTCTATGACTATAGAGTAAGAGCAGTGAATTCGTTTGGAGCAAGTGAGTGGAGTGATACTTATTCAGTAAAAACATTATTAAGCAAGCCTTCTCTGAACGTTATTCCAGTGGCAAGAAAAAATACAATTCAATGGTCACCTATAGGAGATGCGGATTTCTACCAGTTGCAAATTGATGAGGATGAACCGATTCAGCTGAATAATACGAATTCATATGATCATGCAGATTTGGTACCGGGGTCCAACCACTCCTACAAACTCAAGGCGTTCTCTTCTGATAACGAGAGTCTTTGGAGTAATACCTATACACAACTTACTGTATCCGATTATGAGAGTGGTTTGAGGATCATAGAAGCTAAATCCAACCAAATTAAAGTCAGTTGGCAGGCTGTGAGTGGTGCCACGGGGTATGAACTGGAGATCGACGGCAAATTAGTTTCAGTATCAGGCACATCCTATACGAAGACAGGACTTACACCTGATTCGCAGCATACTTTCCGGGTAAGAACCAAAAACAAACTGGAAGTAGGAAGCTGGAGTAATTCTGTATTGGGTTTGACTCAATTAGTTACTCCTGTACTTAAGACAAATTCTTTCTCATCAAAAGACACTCAATTATTTTGGCAACTCATTAAAGGGGCTTCATATTACGAAATAGAGATGGATGGGAACGTCGTTGGCAGATCTATTGATCCTACGTACATTGTTGAGGGATTAAACCCGGGAGAATCACATAAATATCGTATTCGTGCATTAAGTGATACTAACGATAGCGCTTGGACGGGAATCGTTTCTCAAGTGACGCAACCCGACGTTGTAACCGGATTATACGTTACTGCCTCTACCAATAAATCAATAACCCTAAAATGGAATGCTGTTAAAGGTGCAACTGCGTATGATTTGGAAGTGGATGGCGTTACTGTTTCTATATCTGGTACAAGCTATATTAAAAGCAATCTTTTATCTGACACGGATCATGTTTTTAGAATACGATCCAAAAATGCAGCAGGCGTAAGCACATGGAGCGAACAAGTATTGGGCTTAACCAAACTTGTAACGCCGATATTAAAAGGGATTCAGACGAATGCGTCCATTACACTGACGTGGGTTGCTGTCCCAGGCGCTACATCATATGAAATTGAAGCAGATGGGAATATTGTAGGGATCGCAGATGAACACTTATTTGTACATTCTGGATTAGTTGCGGGGAGTGCACACAAGTATCGCATTCGCGCAATAAGTGGTTCGAATTTAAGTGACTGGACCACGTTACTTACCGTGAAGACATTAAAATAAACATTCCATTCTGAGGAACAGGTTGCGCATTGACGCAGCCTTTTTCTCATATTTTTGGTATGATATTAAAAAGTAGACTTGAAAAGACGTTATAAAGTAAAGTATACGTAGTAGAAGTTTGAGAGGGGCGTTTTAGCAATGAATCTGGGTAATTGTCCTCGCTGCGGCAGATTATATGCGTTGAATTTTCGGGATGTATGTTCGAACTGTATCAAAGAAATTGAGCAGGAATACCAGACATGTGTAGACTACCTACGTGAGAATAAAGGCACCAATATACAGGAATTATCCGATGCAACGGAGATTTCGATTAAGCAAATCACCCGCTTTATTCGGGAGGGTCGGATTTCCATCGAAAACGCCCCTAACATGATGTATCCTTGTGAAGTATGTGGAACGCTGATTCGTGAAGGACATATGTGTGATTCATGTCGAAGCCGCTTGACCAAAGATTTGGCAGGAGCAGCCCGTGAAGTAGGTCAGAAGGATAACAATAATATAGGCGGGCGAGCCTACAATGCTGTCGACAAACTGCGCGATTCATAGGAGCGAGGGCTTAAATACAGTTTTTGCTATAACAAATGTTTTGGAACGTACCGATAAACTTATTAAAGATTATCGGTTTTTTTTATTATCTCAATCATTCAATAACATAAAGATAATGTAAAAAATCCTAGGGTAAAGGAAGTGTAGTTTGTATGAAAATCAATGAACCAAATAGAATTGGTGCTATCAATTCCTATCAGAGAAACGTTGAATCCAATCAGCAGGCTGATGCCAAAAAGAGCCGCCGTAAGGACGAAGTATCCATTTCTCCGGAGGCGATGAAGATGCTTGAGGAACAAGGTCGTACACAGGATGCAGGACGTATACAACGTATTCAAGAATTAAAGGAACAGGTAAATTCGGGAACTTATCAAGTAGACAGCCAGAAGCTTGCCGAGAAGCTCGCTCCATACTTTAAGAACTTCCCTAATCAATAGGAGGACACATGGCAATTGAATCGATAATTGATGTACTTGAACAGTTGGAAGCCGCACATGTGGAGATGCTTGAGCTGGGGGAACGGAAGAAGGAAGCAGTTGTTGCCAACAAAGTTGATATACTGATTTCTCTAATTAACCAGGAATCTAAACTGCTGAAAAGGATTGAGTTGATCGAACAGCAAAGATTTCTGGCTGTCCACCAGTTTCTGGAGGGACGTGGTATTAAGTCCAAGTTAAATCTGACCATTAGTGAGTTGACAAGACTGGTCTTTGATACCGCAGAGAAAAAGAGGCTTCTTCAAGCTCAAACTTCATTAACAGATGTGCTACAAAAGGTGAAATATCTTAATGAATCCAATCAACAGCTTATCAAGCAGTCGCTCTCGTACATCGACTTTTTTATTGAGACAATGTCATTTCATGCTGAATCAGAAGCCACGTATCAGAATCCTTTAGAGAAATCTTATGGTATAGCTCGCTCTGGTCTTTTTGATACTCGTGGTTAACAATGGGGGAAAAATAATATGGCTTCAACATTTCATTCAATTGAAACGGCCAAACGCAGTCTGATCACACAAACGGCCGCTTTGAACACAACAGGACATAACGTTGCCAATGCGAATACACCAGGTTATTCACGACAAGTTGTCAACATGACGGCAGCAGATCCAATCGATGCAGTGGCATTTTACCGTACAACAGCACCAGGTCAGCTTGGAACGGGTGTGGAGTTTAACTCAATTATGCGTGTTCGTGAATCTTTTCTGGACGGGCAATTCCGTAATGAGAACACCTCTCTTGGAGGATGGACCATTCGTAATAGTACACTTGAAAAGCTTGAAACCATCATGAATGAGCCTTCGGATACGGGTATTCGCACAGTGCTGAATAACTTCTGGAACTCTTGGTCCGATCTTAGTCAAGATCCACAGGATGTTACAAACCGCAAAATTGTGAAAGAGACAACTTTGGCGTTAACAGATGGTTTAAATCAAATCAGTCTCCAATTGGATGCACTGACTAGTGATTTGACCAATAACATTTCGTTAAAAACCACTGAGATCAACTCATATTTGCAGTCCATAGCGGATCTGAACAACAACATCGTAAAAGTGGAGCAACTCGGAGACAATGCCAATGATTTGCGTGACCAACGTGATTACGCCGTAGACCAGCTCTCCAAGATTGCAGGCGTTCAGATAACAGAACTGGATAGTGGCTACCAGGTAACGATTGCAGGCCAAGTAGCAGTCACTGGAGCTGCGGTGGTTCCTGTCACGGCTGATATTTTAGAGAATGCCTATCAAGCGGGGACTTTAACTGGTGGCGAAGTCTACGGAATGATCCATTCCCGTGATCAATATGTAGCAGACTATCGTAATCAAATCAATCAACTGGCGAATACACTCGCAACCGGGGATATTGAGATTACCCTTCCTGCTGGATCCGTATTGCCTAACGGCACGGTTTTCAACAATGTGACCTATTCAGATGCCAATAACAATAGAACGTTAACGTCAGATTTGAAAGTGACGGTTCAAGGGATTAATGGGCTTCATAAACTGGGTTATACGCTTAGTGGGAGTACACCAACTGCGGGCGGGGACTTTTTTACAACCAAAGACGGTTCAGGAACGATCACGGCTGGGAATATTACATTAAGTAAAGATATCCAAAATGATCCGAATAACATCGCAACTTCGATGCGTACGACCGGAACAGGTACAAGTGAGAGTGTAGTACTGGGGAATAATAGCCTGGCGCTGGCTTTAGCTGGCTTAAAAGATGCAAAATTTGATTTTGGATCGGCATTGTCCAAACCAACCACGGTAGATGACTTTTTCGGCGCAATTGTAGGACAACTTGGTGTACAGACCCAAGAAGCTAACCGTCAAGCACAAAATGCTCAACTCCTCACTGAACAGGTTGACTTGAATCGTCAATCGGTAAGCGGAGTATCGCTAGATGAAGAAATGAGTAACTTGATCAAGTTTCAGCACGCGTATAGTGCAGCTGCCCGTTTTATGACTGCTTACGATGAACTGCTTAACAAACTCATTAACAGCACCGGTGTAGTCGGTCGCTAAGACGTAGAGAGGGGTAACCAATAATGGCTATTCGCGTAACCTCAGGAATGATGAGCACTCAGATGCTTAGCAACCTGAACCGCAACCTGAACCGTATGGATAACATGTCCAACCAGATTTCCACAGGGCGCAAAATCAATAAACCATCCGATGATCCCGTTGGTGTGACTTACGCGCTCCGTTACCGTGCAGAGTTGGCGGCAAATGAGCAGTACCAATCTAATACGGATGCAGCGGTAAGCTGGTTGGATGCGACGGATTCAAATATGCAGCAAGCACTGGATGTAGCGAAAAGATTGAAAGAACTGGCAGTTCAAGGCTCCAACGGAACCTTGTCTGATTCTGATCTTGAAGCTGTTAATCTGGAAGTAGAGGAATTGAAGAAACATCTTGTGGATATTGGTAATACTCAGATTCGTGGGAAATTCATTTTTAATGGTCAAACATACGATAAGGCCCCCTATGAATTATCGGGAACAGTAATCGATTATGCGGATGTGGAGACGGATACACAAGGAGTTCTTTACTCTATTAGTGAACAGGTCACTTTCCAAATTAACAGCTCGGGGGCAGATTTCTTCGGTAATAAAGGTGATACGGATAATATATTCAGAATCATCGATAATCTCTCAGCGGCATTAAACAGTGGGGATCAAGCCGGAGTGCAGCAGCAATTGCAAAATATTGAGTCCCGTTCAACTAAAATGCAGGCTTCTCTCTCAGAGGTTGGCGCACGGACCAATCGAATCGAGTTGGTTCAAAACCGTTTGCAAGATCAAGACCTGAACTTCACCACTCTCCAATCCAAGACAGAGGATGCAGATGTGGCTAGCCTTATGATACAAGCTACTTCTGCACAGACGATCTATGAAGCAGCGCTTAAATCTTCTGCTCAGATCATGCAACCTTCCCTGATGGACTTCATGAGATAATAATTGATTTTAATCTAGAATACACAGTAAGCTATGGACAGAGAAGAGTCCGTAGCTTTTTTTACTAATTTTGGGAGGGTGAACAAAAATGAATCAGCATAATAAAGTAGATACAACTGAAGAACAGATGGTAAAGGAAACATATACTTTTCATAAAGGTATTCCGGGTTTTGAAGAACTGAAATCCTTCGATTTGCAGCAGCATGACGAAGTATTCAGTCTCTTTAGTTCAGTTGAAGAATTGGCTGTAGCCTTTGTGACCGTAAATCCATTTGATTTTCATCCGGATTATGAGTTTGAACTTTCTCCTGAAAATGTAGAGGATCTTGGTGTAATAGATCCAGATGATGTGGAGGTCCGTTGTATTGTCACTTTACATGATGAAATTAGTAATGCTACAGCAAACTTTCTGGCTCCAATTGTGTTCAATAAACAAAAAAAATGGGGTAAACAAATTGTACTGCAAAATACCGAGTACAAAACCAAACATGCATTATGGAGAGATGAAGATTCAATCAACAAGGATGGTGACATCTAATGTTAGTACTTACACGTAAAAAGGGCGAATCGATTGTCATTTCAGATGATATCGTACTGACAGTGCTATCCGTAGACGGAGAGAATGTGAAACTTGGTATAACAGCTCCGAGGGATATTGAGATTTATCGTAAGGAAGTTCTTGACGCGATCGAGCAAAACAATCAAAATGCGGCGATGAACCTAGTAACATTGCAAAAAACGATAAAAGAATTCGGGAAAATAACTGATTAATATTGAAGAGTTACTTCAGTCCGAAAAATTATGATGAAAAATAGAAAAAAAGTTGAAATGGCTATAAACAAAATATGGCATGGCGTCGATATATATATTAAGGCGGTAATTCTTCAGGGCGGCCGACCTGTGAAGACGCTAATACCACATGGATGTGGGCATATAACCATTTCAGGGAGGAAATAAACAATGATTATCAATCACAACTTACCAGCGGTTAACACACACCGTAATATGGGTCTGAACAATTCAGCAGCTAGCAAAAACATGGAGAAATTGTCTTCCGGTCTGCGTATCAACCGTGCAGCTGACGATGCTGCTGGTCTCTCCATCTCCGAAAAAATGCGCGGTCAAATCCGTGGCTTGGAGCAAGCTCAACGTAACGTTCAAGACGGTATCTCATTCGCACAAACAGCTGAGGGCGCAATGAATGAAGTTTCCTCCATGTTGACTCGTATGAAAGAACTGAATGTACAAGCAGAAAATGGTACGTATAGCGCTAGTGATATCTCCAATATCAATTCCGAATTGAATCAACTGGGATCGCAAATTGATGCGATCATGACTAATACTACATTCAACGGAATTAAAATTACTGATACTGTGAAAATCCAAGCTGACGATAGTGCTTTCCAAATTTCTATTGCTGGTGTTAGCAGAACTGGTTTCAGTGGCCTGAGTTCTACTACCACGCTTACTAACATCAGCGATGCAATCACTAAAGTAGCTACACAACGTTCTAACCTGGGTGCGGTTCAAAACCGTTTGGAATACACTTCCAACAACTTGGGTACAACTGTTGAGAACCTGACTGCATCCGAATCCCGTATTCGTGATACAGACATGGCTAAAGAAATGGTTGCTTTGTCCAAAAACAATATCCTGCTGCAAGCTTCGCAATCCATGCTTGCACAAGCAAACTCTGCGCCACAAGGTGTATTGTCCTTGCTTCGTTAATTTTATCTTTAAACTTAGAGCTCTGCACTTTGATGCAGGGCTCTTTTTTTTTTGCTTCTTATTAATTTTTTTTTGAATTTACCGATATATACAGTAACAGTTCAGTAGCTAAAATGTGTAATTTATCTATTTGCAATTTTAGGAGGATGGTTATGGGTAGTATCAACTCGTCCAGTACTGCAAGCAAGGGAGACATTCAGTTCAAAGCCTCAGCTAAGAGAGAAACGGTTTCTATGGAGCAGGGGCAGAAATCTCAAGAAATAGTTAACCGATTCACAAGCATTGCCGAGATGAATGAAAGTCAGAAAGAGACCATAAATGAATTAAATAAAGCTATTGAAGCTATTCAAGGACCGCAAAAATCGTTTGAAATCTCTGTTCATGAAGAGACTCAAGCTATCATGATTAAGGTGCTTAACAAAGCGACGGGGGATTTAATCAGAGAAGTGCCGCCTGAGAAAATTTTAGATTTGGCCGCGCATATGATGGAGATCACAGGAATTATTATCGATAAAAAGGTATAGGAGGACGTCAAAATGGTAACACGAATTTCTGGTTTGGCTTCAGGGATGGATATAGACACACTAGTCAAAAATTTGGTTAAGGCGGATAGCCAACCTCTCACTAAGCTGAATCAACAAAAGCAGCTGCTGGAGTGGAAACGGGACAATTACAGAGAAACCAGTGTGAAGTTGGTTTCCTTCATACAGGATAAATTATCCAACCTAAGTAAAAGCACCTCCCTAAATGCTCAAAAAGCAACCACTACAGGAAATAAAACTGCTGTAACCGCTAATGCTACTTCCTCTGCAAGTGGAGTAATGGAGGTAAGTATATCCCAAATGGCTACAGCGGCAAGAACCGTTTCAACTGGGAATCCTACCAAAACGGATGCATCGATAACCAATTGGAGCAATGTTAAACTATCTAATCTTACTGGATTTAGTAGTGACACGATTAAGATCGGTGATACTACCATTACAGATGTTACAGAGGATACAACATTAGGCTCATTTATATCCAAGATAAACAGTAGCTCGGCTGGAGTCACAGCAGTACTGGATAGTACCACTGGTAAGGTATCATTAACTAGTAAAACAACGGGGAACAAGGAGGTTGATTTGACAGGAAGCATATTTACTGCGCTTAAGCTTGATTCAAGCTTAACTGGAGGAGAAGATGCTTCATTGAAAGTCAATGGTGTTACTATGACTAGCTCAAGTAATAACCTCACAGTAAATGGAGTAGAGCTCACCTTAAATAGTGTAAGTAATGACCAGGCCACAACGATCACGGTCTCAAAAGATGTAGATTCCATAGTTGCAACGGTTCAGAGTTTCGTCGATACGTATAACGAACTTTTGACTTTTATGAATGGTAAAACAAATGAAGAGCGATATTCTAAATATACTCCACTTTCTTCGGATGAGAAAAGTGCCATGACGGATGACGAGATTGAACTATGGACTTCCAAGGCTAAGAGCGGGATGCTTAAAAATGATAGCATATTAACTTCTGCCATTTCAGATATGAGAGCGGCCATGGTTCAGGGAGTCACTCTGTCAGATGGTTCCAAAATCAGCTTTGCGGATCTGGGAATGTCTACGGGGACATATGAAACAAAGGGCAAACTTCTCCTGGACAACGACAAATTAAAAGCATCACTTGAGAAAAATCCTGATATTGTGAATACCTTTTTCGGACAAAACTATTCCAATTCAACAGTAAACAACAGTTATACGGAGAACGATGGTATTTTTGCTCGCATGCGGAAGATATCTAATACAGCTGTGATCAAGCTAGCAGAGACTGCAGGAACTTCCAAGTACAGCTCCGATCTGACAGCGTCTTTCTTGTCAAACAGTACCATGGGGACTCAGTTGTTAGGGATGGATAGAAGAATAAGCGAATTGACCTCCAAGATTAGTATGAAAGAAACAAATTATTATAAGAAGTTTACAGCCATGGAGACAGCGATTAACAAGTACAATAATATTTCGTCAAGTATAGCTAGTTATTTGTAGTGAAGGAGGGTAACCATTGATTAATTCACCTTATCAGAAATATCAACAGGCCCAGGCAC
Organism: Paenibacillus sp. ALJ109b; assembly: GCF_010747435.1. Lineage (NCBI taxonomy): Bacteria > Bacillati > Bacillota > Bacilli > Caryophanales > Paenibacillaceae > Paenibacillus > Paenibacillus sp. ALJ109b. The sequence goes on along the minus strand of NZ_JAAIFP010000015.1, from coordinate 23,183 downwards.
AGACGGCTTCGAAGCCCAAGCTGTTGATAATGCTGTATGATGGTGCCATTCGATTTGTGAAGTCTGGTATTGAAGGAATTGAACAAAGAAACTATGAAAAGGCAAACAATAACTTGTGTAAAGCGCAAGGGATTATCAATGAGCTTATCTCATCGTTGGATTTCTCTTTTACTATCTCCAATGATCTTATCCGTGTGTATGAATACATGCTTCATTTACTCATAGAGTCTAATGTCCATAAAAATATCTCACAAGCCCAAGAAGTCCTTGAGTATTTAGTAGATCTTAGAGAGACTTGGGTTGAAGCAAGTAAGAATATTGGTGGGGCAGTCGTATGACTGAGCAAAGCGGGTTGTCTGAGTTATTGGAGAGGATAAGGCATGATACAGATGAAGCGCTAAACAATATGTATGATTGGTCTGAAGAAGATTTTGTCGAGTTTCTTGATCGGCGTGAGGGTTTGGTCCTTGCGATGGAACCTTACCGTTCTCAAGTTAATGAATTTGATAAACAGTATATAAATGAAATACTGGAGAGTGATATCCTCATAAGGGCTAGAATGCACTTCCTCAAAGAGGAGTCGGCAGAGCAGCTTAGACAATTCGGTGGAGCACGTGTCCAGCAAAGAGGTTACCAGAATCAGTACACAATGGATGGCCTTTTTATAGATAAAAGAAATTAAAAATATAGGAATACTATATGGTATAAAATCCCTTTCGTAAAAGGGGTTTTTTTGCTTTTGCCGACTTCATTTCTAGAAAGCCGTAACCGATAATGTAAATAGAAGTAAAAATATGAATGGTGGTTGTTATCATGCTGAACTACGAACGGAATTTAGCTGTAATTAAAAAACGTTTCCCACACGTTTTAGAAGAAAATTTTATTATAAAAGAATTTGTACAAGATGGACTTAAACTAACAGAATCATTAGAGAAGGATCATGAGTGGCTAGCTGCAGTTGAAGCATCAGTTGGGGGCTTAAAATCCATTTTCGTTTATGGCTTTGGTCAGGGATTAGGATTGAGTGATCTAGTTGAACTATATCCGGATCGGATATTTTTTGTGTATGAACCCGATGAGCAATCGTTTATAAATGCTATGCATCATATAGATTTAACTTTTGTGCTTGAACATCCCAATATCTATGCTATTTCAGTTGGGAATAAACAGTTAGATAATTTGTTTTCAATTATGTCTACTCATATACAGAATGAAATGGCGTTTGTGGCTTCTCGCTATTATATTGAGCAACAGATTGAGGTCTTGCAATCCACGAAGAATAAATATTTGGATTATAAAAAGATTTTTGAGTCAAATCAAAACGTCCGAGATCTTTTTCGTCATGACTGGATACGAAATAGTTTATTTCAAATACCAACAATGTTGAAAATACCTTCTCTCAATCAAGTAATTGGGCAATTAAAAGGAGCTACAGCGATCGTAGTATCTTCTGGACCATCATTGGAGAAGGATATACATTGGCTTGAGAAGTTGAAGCAACATGCTATCATTATTTCTGCAGGTTCAAGCATACAAGCTCTTGCAAAGCATGGAATTGAGCCTCATCTTGCGATTGTAATGGATGGTGGAGAGATTAATTCGAAAATTTTTTCCAGTGAAGAGGCTAAGAGGGCTCCTCTTTTATTTGCCTCAACTGCTTATTATCAAGTATCTGATGCTAAAGAAGATGGGCTCATTTATGGGGTTCTGAACAACGACGACGTAACAAGTTACTTTATGGATATAGGGCAAAAGGAGAAGATCTTACATCCTAATCCCACTGTAGCAGGTACGGCAATTCAGGCAGCAGCTTGGTTGGGATGTACACGCATCATTTTGATGGGACAGGATTTATCCTTCCCTGGGGAGCAGTTCTACGCTGAAGGAATTAATCACGCGGATCAAGGTTACATCGATGAAACTATTAAGAAAGCAGAGCATAATGTTATCAATGTTAATGGAGAGTATAATCGAACAACCGCTGGTTTCCTGCAAATGAAGGAGCGAATTGAAAATCTGATTGCTATACTTCCTGAAATTGAGTTTGTTAACTCGACTCGTAATGGTGCCCAAGTAGAAGGATCTACTTGGAAACCAGCCGAGGATGTATTTGAGATTCTAAAAAAGGAAGAAATAGACAAAAATATAATTACAAACTTGATAGAGCAATCGAAAAGTTTAACTTTAGATTCAACTAAAGTAGAAAAGGTAAAAGAAAAGTTGATTCGAACTAAAGATGATATTTTTAGTTTAGTAACTGACATAGATCAAACTTTAAAATTAGTGAATAAAATTAGGGAATTAAGCCGCACTAAACCAGCAAAATGTCAAAAAAACTTAGAATTGATTGAGCAGAATTGGGCGAATATCGTAAATAGAGATTGGTTCAATCCACTTTATGAGACACTAATTCCCGTGGAAATAGGCCGATTTGATAAAGAACTCCCAAGTATTATTACTGAAATAAATATTATCCGTAAATCGGATTTAATTGCAGAGCATTTGGGAGAGTTACTTCAACAGATTCTTAAACAGTCTTCTTTTTTGACAGAAGTTTTGAGCGAGTCGATAGAGAGAATGGATGGTTTACAACCAGAGAGGAGTTTCAATGTCAGAATATAATTATCAAGGAAAAAAGATTCTAATCATAGGTGGAACTGGGACGATCGGAAATCATTTGGTTCGGCGCATATTAGAGGATGAACCAAATGTCATCAGAGTTTTTAGCAGGGATGAGCATAAACAATATGAAATGAGAAATGAGCTACAAGCATATTCTCAGAAATTAAGATATTTGATTGGAGATGTAAGAGATCAAAAGCGTCTTTCCAGAGCAATGGAAGGCATCGATTATGTATTTCATCTTGCAGCGATGAAACATGTACCTTCATGTGAGTATAACCCTTTTGAAGCAGTACAAACCAATGTAATAGGCACACAAAACGTAATACAGGCAGCGTTGGAGAATAACGTTACTAAAGTTCTATTCACGAGTACAGATAAGGCTATATCGCCAACCAATACGTATGGGGCAACAAAGCTTACGGCTGAGAGACTAATTTCAGCTGCTGAGTATCAAAAAGGATCAAAAATCACAGTGTTCTCTTCGGTGAGGTTTGGTAATGTTATGGGATCCCGAGGATCTGTAATTCCTCTATTCAAAAATCAAATTATTGAAAAAAAGGAAATCACTATTACAGATCCTGATATGTTGCGATACATGATGACTCCTTCACAAGCGATTGATCTAATTCTTCAATCCAATGAAAAAGCGAGGGGCGGTGAAGTCTTTGTACTTAAAATGCCTGTTATACGAATTGGAGATTTGGCAGAAGTCCTAATTGAAGAAGTTACAAATTCCCATAAAATTGATGAGCAAGTTGCTATACGTGTGATTGGGCTTCGTCCAGGAGAAAAAAGATATGAAGAGATTATGACTAATGATGAAGTTCTAGTAGCAGAAGAAACCGATAATATGTATGTGATTCCTCCATTTTTCAGTAAAAGTGAGAATAGCGACAATTTATCGTCTATCCCAGAAATAGATATGAAGCCTATATCAAAAAGAGTTATTAGGGATTGGCTGAAGAGTGAAAGCCTTATGAAATAATAAATTGATGTTTAAAATAATACGTAATGCGCTGAAATAAAGATTATATAGTTTGATTAGAGGGGATACAATGAATATTGTAGCTATTGTGCAGGCTCGAATGGGTTCCACCCGTCTTCCGGGAAAAGTGCTAGAGCCATTATGTGGGAAAAGTGTTCTAGCACATGTTATCGAACGTTTAAAAGAGGTACCATCTATTGATAATATCGTTATTGCAACGACAACATTAGATGAAGATAATGCTATTGTTGACGAAGCTCTAGCTAATGATGCTTTTTATTATAGAGGAAGCAAAGAACATGTTTTATCAAGATACTATGAAGCAGCGGTAGAGTATAAAGCGGATGTTATTATCAGAGTTACTTCGGATTGTCCGCTCATTGACCCTGGTATCACTGAACAAATAATACAAGGATTTTTGGAAACAAATGCTGACTATATGAGCAATAAAACTACACCGACATTCCCAAGAGGACTGGATACTGAAGTTTTCACTAAGCAGGCTTTGGAAACCTGTTTTCAAAGAGCATACAATGACATTCATACAGAACATGTAACCCCGTATATTTATTTGCATCCGGATCAATTTTCTATAGCTGAGTATAAGTGGCCAATTGATTATTCGGATTACCGATGGACTCTGGACACTGTTGAGGATTATAAGTTGATTATGGAAATCTATAATTACCTTTATCAACCTGGGAAAATTTTTGATTGGAAGGAAGCCATAGCTTTAATGGAGAGAATTCCAGGATTATCAAGTATTAATAATCATATTGAACAGAAAAAGTTGGGGGAATAAAAATTAAGGAGGTTCTCAATATATGAGAGTACTTCTATGTGGTTCCACGGGGATGCTTGGTCAAGCTATAGTAAAGGATTTTAGCAAACGTGATATTGAACTATTTACACTAGCCCGAAAAAATGCTGATATAAATATAGATCTTTTGGACGAAGGAAGTTTAAAAGAAGTTTTGAATAAGCTGGAACCAGATGTGATTATTAATACAGTGGCAATAGTGAACCTACAATTTTGCGAAAAAAACCCTGCAGATGCTTACATGTTAAATGCAAGACCTGTGGCTGTTTTTGCTAATTATGCAAGATCAAATAATAAATATCTTGTTCAGATTTCTACAGACCATTACTATTCGGATCGAGAAAATATCTTGCACGATGAATCGTCACAAGTCTCACTACTGAATGAGTATGCCAAGACAAAATTTGCGGGTGAATGCTTCGCCCTTACTGCTGAGAATAGTTTGGTGATTAGAACCAATATAGTCGGGTTTCGCGGGATAGAGACAAGGCCTACTTTTATAGAGTGGGCCTTAAATTCGCTGAAGAATAAGGAAGATATACAGCTTTTTGATAATGTTTATAGTTCAAGTATTGCCGTATCACATTTATCCCAAATTTTGTATGATTTAGTAACAAGAAAAGCAAAGGGGATTTTTAATATTGCTTCACGTGAATCGGTAAGTAAAAAAGATTTCATATTGAGTCTGGTACACAAGTTTGAATTCAGTTCACAGTATACCCGTGTGATTAGTTATCTTCCCGAAGAGCAGCTTCAAAGGTCAACTAGTATGGGACTTAATGTAATGAAGGCAGAACGCTTTTTGGGCTATTTAATGCCGGATATGGAGCAGGTTGTTAATCGGCTCTATTCAGATTATTTGGAGGTTGAGCATTCTTGAGATATGATACTTCAATTTTAATTAATGGTAAAACGATTGATGCGGAATCACCAGCATATTTCATTGCTGATATTGCAGCTAATCATGATGGGGATCTCATGAAGGCAAAGGAACTAATATGGTTGGCAAAAGAAGCTGGTGCAGATGCCGCTAAGTTTCAACACTTCAAAGCTGAAAATATAGTCAGTGACTATGGCTTCCGCGAGTTAAAAAGTGCCTTGAGCCATCAATCAGAATGGCAAAAGAGTGTTTTTGACACTTATAAGCAATATGAGTGCAATCGTGACTGGAACGAAGAACTTGCATTGACTGCAAAGGAAGCCGAGATTGACTTTATGACAACACCTTATGACTATGAAGCCATTATGATGTTGGATCGGTACATTCCCGCATATAAAATTGGATCAGGTGATATTACTTGGACTGAATTTATTGAGGAGATTTCCAAGCAAAATAAACCAGTAATATTGGCTACTGGTGCCTCATCTTTGGAAGATGTAGAGAGGGCTGTAGAAACAGCCTTGAAACATACACGTCAACTTGTACTTCTTCAGTGCAATACGAATTATACAGGGGAACTTGAAAACTTCAAGTATATCAACCTGAAGGTTCTTCAATCCTACGCGTTAAAGTACCCGCAAATGATATTAGGATTATCAGATCACACTTCTGGTCATGCCACTGTTCTGGGTGCTATTGCTCTGGGGGCCAAGGTTATAGAAAAGCATTTTACCGATGACAATTACAGGGTTGGACCAGATCATAAGTTTTCAATGAATCCTATTACTTGGAGAGAAATGATTGATAGAGCAAGAGAGCTCGAAGCATCACTAGGTGATGGTGTCAAGAGAGTAGAAGACAATGAGAAAAATACAGTTATTATTCAGAGAAGATGCTTGCGTTTAACAAAAGACTTGGAAATTGGAGATAGTATTCGGGAGGAAGATGTAGAAGCGCTACGTCCTGCTCCGCATAGCGCAATTGAGCCTCACTATAAAAAAGAGATTTTGGGTAGACGCCTAGCTGTTAGAAAAGTAAAAGGCGACGCATTATACATGGAAGATTTGGTGGAATAAGATGCTTAGAGGGAAAAGTGTTGGTTTACGTGCCATAGAAAAAGAAGATCTTACAAAACTATTGGAATGGAGAAATAATCCTGGTTTAAGGCAGTATTTTCGAGAGTATAGGGAGTTAAATCATTACAATCAAGATCAGTGGTTTGAAAGCAAAGTGATTCAAGATCCTAATACGATTATGTTCGCCATTGAGGAACTTGAAACACAACAATTATCAGGGGCCTGTGGAATCTGTTATATCGATTGGATTAATCGGAGTGCTGATTTCTCCATTTATATTGGTTCCAATAATACTTATATTGATCACTATTTAGCAAGAGATGCAGCCGAGATTCTTATTAATTATGCATTTTCAGAATTGAACTTACATCGTTTATGGTGTGAAATCTATGAGTTTGATGTGATGAAAAAAGAAATGTTAGAAAATATCGGTTTCCAATTGGATGGACGTCACAGGCAAACGCATTGGTCAAAAGGAAAGTGGAATGACTCTCTGTTTTATAGTTTATTAATAAATGATTTACATTAAATTGAAAATCGCATGGGAAATATCGGTTATTTATGTTAATAGCATCGTAAAGATCAATTTCCATACGGAAAAGTGATTGCCAATTGAATGGGAGGAAGTTTAGTGAATATTTTACTAACAGGTGGGGCTGGATTTATTGGGCGGTGGGTTGCCAAGCGTTTGCTAGATGAAGGTCATAATCTTTGGATTTTAGATGATTTATCAAATGGACGCGAATCAAACATTGCGGAATTTCAAGATCACCCTGGTCTAAAAGCTTTTGTTAAAGGAACAATCCTTGACGAGCATTTGCTTTCTGAGTTGTTTGCTAATCATAAATATTCTGTATGTTATCATCTAGGTGCTTCCATTAATGTACAGGATTCTATAGATGATCCACGGACTACTTTTAATAATGATACCGTTGGTACATTTTTTATTTTGGAACAATGTAAAAAGTTTAACACAAAGGTAGTTTTTATGAGCACATGTATGGTATATGATCGTTGCGTGAATGAAAAGGGAATTGACGAGTATCATCCGACAAAGCCAGCCTCACCTTATGCAGGAGCTAAGATCGGAGCCGAAAATATGGTGCTCTCCTATTACCATGCTTATGATTTACCAACGGTAGTAATCAGACCATTTAATACGTATGGTCCGTTTCAAAAAACCGGTGGAGAGGGCGGCGTAGTCGCTATTTTTATCAAAAATGAACTGGATGGTAAGACGTTGAATATTTATGGCTCGGGTATGCAGACACGGGATTTGCTGTATGTTGAGGATTGTGCCCGATTTGTTGCAGAGGCAGGATTTAATGATGCAGTGAACGGGGAGATTGTAAATGCAGGACTTGGCAGTGATATTTCCGTTAATGACCTAGCCAAACTTATTGTGAAAGAACCTGAACGAATCAAACATGTGGAGCATATTCATCCTCAAAGTGAAATTGAAAAGCTTCTATGCAATTCAGCAAAAGCTAAACAATTGCTGGATTGGCAACCGGAGGTATCTCTTGAAGAAGGGATTGCCCGTACAAGGCATTGGATTGCACAAGGTGGTCTTCAATAATTGGTGGGGAGAGATTTTAATTGAAAATAGCAATTTTAAAAGGAAAAGGGATTATTGCTCCCCATGTAACAGATGATTATGTTCAAGCATTTAAAGAATTAGAACATGATGTTTTGCTTGTGAACATAGATCAGGACTTTGGAAGTAGAGGCTATCAAACTATTCTTGATTTTAAACCGCAATTCATATTGGCTTACGGTTATGTTGGAATTACTAGGGATGGAAATGGATGCTTCATATGGAGAGAGGAAGGTATCCCTGTAATTTGCGTACATTATGATAATCCTTTTTTTGGACTGAATAATCAATTTTTGAATGAGTTTAAAGAATTTCCATCATTTTATTATCATTTTGTATGGGATAATTACTGTGAAAAATTAATGCGTGAAGCAGGCATTCCTAATATTTATTCAATTATGCTAGCTACCAATCCTAAAAAGTTTTATGTGGATACAAATGTTGTTACACAGGAAAGTGAGATAGCTTTTGTTGGTAGTGTCAAGGCTTTACAATCCTCAACAAATCAGCAGCATCTTGAACAACAGTTTATTGATTATGTAATTAAACAAAAAGTAAATAACTTTCATATTCCTCTTTATGATGTGTGTATGAAAGCATTGTCAATGTCAAAATTTCAGCCTGTTCAGCTTCTTTATAAAAACTATTCGGAATTATTTTGGATGAATATCTATTATCCCATTCATTCCAGAGGAAGCTCTATCTTCAGAAAACACATATTAGGAAGTCTCGGTGGAGTGGATATGCATGTTTATGGTGCTGAAGAAAAACTGAACGAGAGCACTATTGTTCATTCGGCAGTTCCTTACAATGAACTATCAATGATTTACCAAAAGCATGCTGTTAACTTGAATATTTCTTCACTCCAATTAGAAACTTCTGTAAACAATCGGGTGTTTGATGTGTTTGCTTCTAAAGGTTTTGTATTAAGTGATTATAAAAAGGATATGGAGCGCGTTTTTCCAGGGGTGTGGGAAGCAATAACTTTTCAAGACCTGAATGATTTACTCATAAAAGCTGACTATTACTTGACGCATAAAAAAGAAAGAGATGAGTTAGTTGCAGAATTATATAATCATATACTGGAGGAGCACACCTATAAACATAGAGCTGCTGAGATTCTCAAGGTCATAAGTTTGAATGATTCTCTAAGGGACAACGTACAAAAAAAATCAAGTGATCATGATCACAAAGAGCATTATAAGGAACTAATGGATAGTTGTCCAATCTGTGATGGTAAGGATTATACCCAACTATATAAAATTCTAGGGCATAGGGAATTTGAGAGCAATTTACATCGTTGTTCAGCTTGTGGAGCAGTGTTTATGAACCCACAACCCACTGAAGAGTACTTGAATTGGTTCTATCAAAATATTTACTATTCAGAAGAACCTCGAAAAAAAATGGGATGGGATACCGAAATTTCAAATGTAACTTCAGGAATGTTACGTAGTTATGAGATGCGCATGGATCTTGTAGAATCTTTTGCTGATCAGACTCGTTTTCCAAGGGGGACACTGCTTGATATTGGATGTTCTACGGGACATTTCTTGGCCGAAGCTCAATTTCGTTATTGGTCAGTTCAAGGAATTGAAATTTCCGAGAGTGCGGCCAATGAAGGAAGAAAGAAGTACGGATTAAATATTGTTACTGGAGAAATAAATGATGATATATTTGAAAATGGAAGTTTTGATGTGGTTACAGCGTGGGACGTATTAGAACATATACCTACTCCTCATGCTTTTATGGAGAATATAAAACGTGTCTTGAAGAAAGACGGACTATTTGTCGCGAACACCCCAAATGTAAATTCCAGTGCAAGTTTTCATTCGGGCAGTAAGTGGAGACATTTAGATCCACCTCTTCATGTTATTCTATATGATCACATATCACTTAGGATCCTCATGAAGATGCATGGTTTCGAAATACTTAAAATATCTTCAGGACCTGAGTACCTAGGGCAGTTGCAAATTATCGCGAAGAAAACAACAGATTAACTTAAATGTAATAAAGGTTGCTATTTGTGTATGGAAAAGAATTCTTATCAAGGAAAAAATTCAACACAATCCCCAATTAATCTACAAAAAAATTCCAAGAAAACATTTACTTTACCAATTGACAATGGATAACTTTGGATGGTATTATCTGAGTTGTGGGCAAGGGTCTTTGACACAACCTCACTTCATTTGATGACGAAGGGAATGTTAGTGCATGCAAGGTAAAGTAAAATGGTTCAACGCAGAAAAAGGTTACGGTTTCATTGAAACTGAAGACGGCGGCGACGTATTTGTACATTTCTCCGCAATTCAATCCGAAGGGTTCAAAACTTTGGAAGAAGGTCAATCCGTAGAATTCGACATCGTCGAAGGCGCGCGTGGACCGCAAGCAGCTAACGTAATCAAATTATAATCATCCGGACAATCCGACCTACATATATGGTTAGATGGTTACCAATTGAATTATCGCTAGCATCAGACTCCGGTTTTTCCGGGGTCTTTTTTTGTTTTAATAGATTCAAAATTTGAGAATCAGCTGAGGAACATTATTCTTATGAATTTGATAGATTCAAGACATAGTTCCTATTCATTTTACATAATAGATTGAAGGAGCTCGGAAACGGTTAATTACATCATCAAGCGCCTATTAAGACCATCCATGTTAATTAACGATTATGCCTCAAAATGGTGAAATATCGCGAAATATGGCGGTAAGCCTATGTTGGTTGATGTGACTTGAACAGATGTCATTATTCGGTCACCGGGAGTTTTTACATGGCGCTTACATTCGTGTTATAATGAAGTGGCAAAGGAAAAGGAGGAGTGCCCTATGAATTTAAGTATTCGAGGTCAACAAATCGAGGTTACCGATGCTTTGAAGGATTATGTCGACAAAAAGTTGAGTAGACTCGAGAAGTATTTCGATGCACCCCTTAACTCTGACGGTGCTGTTACCCTGAGCACGACGAGAGGCTTGCATACAGTAGAGGTGACGATCCCTTTGAAAGGCATTGTGCTCCGCGCCGAGGATGAGAGCGACGATATGTACGCTTCCATTGACTCCGTGGTGGACAAGCTGGAACGTCAGATCCGTAAACACAAAACGAAAATTAACCGTAAGTTCCGCCAGGAAGGCAGCCTGAAAACGCTCTTCGTCGAAGATCCGACAGGTACAGTGGCTACCGCTGAACTGGATACGGAGACCGAAGATGATGACCTGGAAGTGGTACGCACGAAACGGTTTATGTTGAAACCAATGGACGTGGAAGAGGCTATCCTCCAAATGAACATGGTCGGCCACAATTTCTTCGTATTCTCCAACATTGAGAACGAAGAAGTCAGCGTTGTGTACAAACGGAACGATGGTAAATACGGTTTGATTGAACAAGGTTAAACCAATGAATTGAAATGAAAAATGATTCCTTAATGATAACGAATGAAGACAGGGATACTTTGGATTCCTGTATTGGGTTAAACTAACAAGAGCCTCCATCCTTTATGGGATGGGGCTCTTTTGTGCGTAGTGGAGCTGGAAAAAAGTCGTTGAAGCAAGATTGTGAAACTATTTCCCATGCTACTGCGTCTAATAGATAGTAGGAATGAGACCAATCCGTGCAAAGTGAATGCAAAATTATAAGTACTTGCGGAGAAGTCGTTAAAGATGTAATCTTTTTCTCTATATTGAGATTTTCATCCAAATTTACCACCAAAATTCGTTAACATGCCTTATCTAACTGGAAAATGAAACGATAGAATCAAGGGCTTCCGCTAACGACTATGATTTTTTGCACTTAAACTCCATCTGAGAGGCTTCAGAAGTTCAAAGAAGTGTGCCGTGGCGTGTTGCGGCGACCCTTACAAACTGTTACAATTTATGCAAGAGAATCATTGTCCTGATGAGGAATTGTCAACGAATGATCGCTAATCATAATCAATGACAGGCACAGCACCATGAACATGATTCATAAGGCTCGGTATTCGGCTTATTTCTAATAACCGGATCCGGTTGAATACCGAATCAGCTTCATGAGGAACCTTGGCAAGCCTGGAGTTGATTCATCTTATATTATTATTTTTCATATAATTTGAATTTGATTTTTACACGGATGACGAAGAGGGCAGAAATGACCTGTAGAAGCGAAGCGTTCGCCTTTATCCCCAGATTTCTACCTCTGAGAAGGAGTTAAAGAAATCGGGGGATAACAGCGATCGGAAGGACATTCTGCCAGCTGAGTAATGGAGTGTAACCTTCAGTAAGCTCAAATTATATCGTTTGTCACCCCCGGGCAAGTGGATACATATCCATCCGATGGTGTCGCGTGGCGGCAGCAGGGGGTCTATTCTGTTTTGCACGAAAGGGGTATACCATGCTAGGACTTGTCAAAAAGATCTTCGGCGACATGAACGAACGTGATGTTAAACGTCTGATGAAGACAGTCGATGTGATCAATAAACTGGAACCACAATTTCAGGCTTTGTCTGATGAACAACTGAAATCCAAAACGGAGGAATTCCGGGCCCGCATTGAAAAGGGAGAAACAACAGATGAACTTCTTCCTGAAGCATTTGCAACCGTACGTGAGGCATCTCGCCGTGTACTGGGCAAACGTCACTATGACGTGCAGATGCTCGGAGGCATTGCCCTGCATGAAGGCCGGATTTCAGAGATGAAGACGGGTGAAGGTAAGACACTGGTGGGAACACTCCCGGTATACCTGAATGCATTGACGTCCAAAGGTGTACACGTGGTAACAGTCAATGATTATTTGGCTCAACGGGATAGCCAGGAAATGGGACAAATTTATGAATTCATGGGCATGACGGTAGGGGTTAACCTGAGCGGTATGGACCATGCTTTGAAACAACATGCTTATGCATGTGATATTACGTACGGAACGAATAATGAATTTGGCTTTGACTATCTGCGTGACAACATGGTGTTGTACAAAGAGCAGATGGTACAACGTCCATTGTTCTTCTGTATCATTGATGAAGTGGACTCCATTCTGGTCGATGAGGCACGTACACCTCTGATCATTTCCGGACAAGCTCAGAAATCGACGGATCTGTACTATGCAGCTGACCGTTTCGTGAAACGTCTGGTTCCAGAAGAAGACTTTACGGTGGACATCAAGGTGAAATCCGTAGCTTTGACTGAAGCTGGTGTGGCGAAGGCGGAGAAGGCTTTTGGTATCGAAAACTTGTATGATCATGCCAATGTTACGCTTAACCATCACATCGTACAGGGATTGAAAGCCAACGTAATCATGCGTCGTGACGTTGACTATGTGGTGAGTGATGAAGAAGTACTGATCGTCGATGAGTTCACAGGCCGTCTGATGGCAGGACGTCGTTATAGCGATGGATTGCACCAAGCGATCGAAGCCAAAGAAGGCATTGAAGTACAGAACGAGAGCATGACTCTTGCTACAATTACATTCCAGAACTATTTCCGGATGTACCGCAAGCTTGCGGGAATGACGGGTACAGCGAAGACCGAGGAAGAAGAATTCAAAAAAATCTACGGTCTCGAAGTATTGCAGATTCCAACCAACCGTCCAAACAAACGGGATGATATGGCTGATGTGGTGTACAAGAGCATCGATGGCAAGTTCAACGCGGTTGTGGAAGAAATCGTGGCACGTCACAGCAAGAACCAGCCTGTTCTGGTGGGTACGGTTTCCATCGAAAACTCCGAGCGTATTTCCGATATGCTGAAACGCCGTGGTGTCCGTCACCAGGTATTGAATGCCAAATATCACGCTGAAGAAGCGGAAATCATCACAGGAGCTGGACAAGCTGGTGCAGTAACGATTGCAACCAACATGGCTGGACGGGGTACGGATATTATCTTGGGCGAAGGTGTAGCTGAAGTGGGCGGCCTTCATATCATTGGTACAGAGCGTCACGAATCCCGCCGGATTGATAACCAGCTGCGTGGACGTGCAGGACGTCAGGGTGACCCGGGTTCTACACAGTTCTACTTGTCACTGGGTGATGAGCTGATGAGACGTTTCGGTGCAGACAATGTACTGAACATGATGGAGCGTCTTGGTTTTGAAGAAGACCAACCGATTGAGAGCCGGATGATTACCCGTGCAGTAGAGTCGGCACAAAAACGGGTTGAAGGTAATAACTTCGACGTACGTAAAGTCGTTCTCCAATATGATGATGTCATGAACCAACAACGTGAAATTATATATAAACAGCGTCGCGAGGTGCTGGAGTCCGAGAATATTAAACAGATCGTTATGGATATGATCAAGCCTTCCATTGAACGTATCGTGGAAGCTCATTGCAGTGATGATATTCCGGAAAACTGGGAACTGCAGGAAGTTGCCGACTACATGAACAGCAAATTGCTGGATGAAGGCTCAGTAACGAAAGATGATCTGTGGGGCAAAGAAGCAGAAGAGATTATCGACTACCTGTTTGAGAAAGTTCAGAACAAGTACAATGCACGTGAAGAGCGAATCGGTGAAGAGATGGTTCGTGAATTCGAGAAAGTGGTTGTGCTTCGCGCAGTAGATAGCAAATGGATGGATCATATTGATGCGATGGATCAATTGCGTCAAGGTATCCACCTTCGTGCCTACGGCGGTACAGATCCACTGCGTGAGTACCAGTTCGAAGGCTTCGAAATGTTCCATCAGATGATCGCTTCGATTCAGGAAGAAGTGGCAACCTATGTGATGAGAGCACAAATCGAGAGCAATCAGGAGCGTCAAGCGGTTGTTGACGAAAGTCAGATCTCGACAAGCGGCGAACCTACGGAGAAACGTCCGGTAAAAGTGTCTGACCAAATCGGACGCAACGATGCTTGTCCATGTGGCAGCGGCAAAAAGTTTAAACACTGCCACGGTCAAGAGTAGACTCTCTTATATTACCCTGTGTATAAGTTGGATCTGAATTTTTTACACCATAACGGAGAGTGCGGAAGCAATCTGGAGAAGCTACGCGTTCGCCTTTATCACCGGATTTTTCCCTTGTGAGAGGGAATCGAGAAAATCTGGGGATAAGAGCGATCGGAAGATGCTACTGCAATTGGAGTGGTAAGGTGTAACGAATGCTGGCTCAACTTAAATAGAATGACATGAACGGCTCCTTGCAGCCGGGTATTCCAAATGATCAAGTGAAGGATGCATAACCTGTAATTGGTGCATAGTTATAACTATGTGACCAAGATCATGGAGAAGGGGATTGCCGACATAAAGGTAACCTAGACTCCAAGGTGAAGCATCGGATACTTGATCTGGAGGAATGCCCTGGATGCGGGGAGCTTATCTTAATGAAAAGAGGAATTGCACATGATCGATCCAAGCGTGAAGCAGGACCTGCGTGAAATAGGCAAGAAACTAACAAATCTTAGGGGGTCTCTTTGACTTAGATCTTAAGCAAGAGATGATTGAGAACTTCGAAGTGAAAATGTCCGCCCCGGATTTCTGGGATGATAATGATAAGGCACAATCCTTAATCGCCGAGCTGAACGCGGTGAAGGGATCTGTGGATCAATACACCAAGCTGCAGCAGGATTATGATGATGCGGTCATGATGGCAGAACTGGCTGACGAAGAAGGCGATGATGATCTGGCTGTGGAGATCGGCAACAGCGTGACAGCCATCGTGAGCAAGGTAGAAGAGTTCGAGCTACAACTTCTCCTGAATCAGCCTTATGACAAGATGAATGCCATTCTCGAGCTTCACCCTGGTGCTGGTGGTACCGAGTCACAGGACTGGGGACAGATGCTGATGCGAATGTATACACGCTGGGCCGAGAAACGTGGCTTCAAGGTTGAGGTGCTGGATTATCTGGCAGGAGATGAAGCAGGAATCAAGAGTGTCACGCTATCCATCAAGGGTCACAATGCTTATGGGTATCTGAAAGCCGAAAAGGGTGTCCACCGATTGGTGCGGATCTCACCTTTTGACTCCTCAGGACGCAGGCATACTTCCTTCGTATCCTGTGATGTGGTTCCTGAGATTGATGACACGATTGAATTGGACATTCGAACAGAAGATCTCAAGATCGATACGTACCGTGCGAGCGGCGCGGGTGGACAGCATATCAATACCACCGACTCAGCTGTACGGATTACTCACCTTCCAACAGGTGTGGTTGTAACGTGTCAGAATGAACGGTCACAGATTAAGAACCGTGAGCGAGCGATGACGATGCTTCGTTCCAAATTGTATGAACGTAAAATCGAAGAACAAAAACAACAGCTGGACGAAATCCGAGGAGAACAGTCGGATATTGCGTGGGGTAGCCAGATTCGGTCCTATGTGTTCCATCCCTATAGTATGGTAAAGGATCACCGTACGAGCGTGGAGACTGGAAACACAGGAGCAGTAATGGATGGCGACCTCGATGGATTCATCGATGGTTATTTGCGCAGCCAGATTAAAGTAGATACCGATTAATCAAAAGTTCCTGTATAGACCCGATACGTGTAGGCGTATGCTGGGTGTATACAGGGGCTTTTTTTTGAGCATATATACAAAAAAAGGAGAGCAAGATGACATGCAACAGCAACAACTGTTAAACAATAACCGCAAGAAGAGGCTAACCACGCTCATTCCCCTGAACGGCCCATGGAGAAACGTTGTAGATACCGTATCCATTATTTTAGGTTCGTTTTTGATTGCCGTGGCCTTTAATTTATTTTTACTTCCGAACCAGATTGCTTCAGGCGGAGTATCCGGATTATCAATATTGGGCAAACATTGGCTGGGACTTGAGCCGGCATACACCCAGTGGGCTATTAATATTCCACTTCTGATCGCGGGTTTTCTCCTGATTGGCAAGCAGTATGGGATACGTTCTGTACTCGGCAGCATTGTACTGCCGCTGTTTGTATACCTCACGAAAGACTGGGCCATTCCAACAACGAATCCACTACTTGGTTCACTCTATGGAGGAATTGGGGTTGGTCTCGGGATTGGAATCGTGTATCGGGGTAGAGGTTCAACAGGGGGCATGAGCATTCTGGCCAGGATCGTACAAAAATATAGTGGACTGAGTTACTCTCTTTGCGTTGTGATGATGGATGCTACGGTCATTATAATGGCTGCCTTTGTATTGTCATTGGAGCAGTCACTCTTTGCTCTAATCGGGTTATACGTTACCGGAAAAGTCATTGATGCCGTCGAGATGGGGCTTGGTAACTCGAAGGTAGCTTATATTATTTCCAACCAGACCGAACCGATTACGAAGGTGATTCTGGATGATCTGGATCGGGGACTGACGAAGCTGGAGGCAAAAGGTGGTTACACCGACGATCAGCGAACTGTACTGATGGTGGTGGTCGGACAGAATGAGGTGCCTAGACTGAAAGCATTGATCCGGTCCGTGGACCCGGGGGCTTTTGTCATTATTAGCAATGCACATGAAGTACTGGGCGAAGGCTTTAAGCGTGGGGAATTGTAAGGTACAGCGAGTAGGGCACTCTATAAATCAAACTTAACATTCACATGATAAAGGAGAGCAGTGTAGAGGTCATTCGTTAACTTATAATAAGAAAAAATTTATAATCTAAAAAAGCAGGTACTCCTTCACCAGACATGGCTGGAAAGGAAGCACCTGCTTTTTGTTCTTCTTTTGAATGATAATCCTACTACTACTACTGTATCTACAGAATCGGAGACAGCAGACGAGAAATCGCTTCTTTAAATTTGATCTTCACACTGCGTTTATTATATTCTTCCAGCGTCATCTCACGGGATACAAGAAGATCATGTTCAAACGTCTGCACAAGAGTAGTCGCAATCGCCTCATCATACATAAATGCATTTACCTCAAAGTTCAATCGGAAGCTGCGGTAATCAATATTAGCGGTTCCCACAGATGCGACCATACTGTCGATAATGAGCGTTTTGGCATGAATAAAGCCGTTATCGTAGATGAACACGGTTGCTCCCACTTTTAACAACTCACCGATATAAGATAGCGTAGCCCAATATACAAAGGCGTGATCCGGTTTATTTGGAATCATAATGCGAACATCGATTCCTGACAGGCACGCAAGACGAATGGCTTCGAATACACTGGCATCTGGAATAAAATAAGGCGTCTGAATCAGAATGGAATGTTTGGCTCCATTAATCATTTTCAAATAACTGTTCTTGATATGCTCTGTCTCTGCATCCGGTCCGCTAGATACAATCTGCATAGCAGTTGTTCCTGTGCCCTCAATATGAGGGAAATGCGCCGGAACATATGGTGTATCGTGCTGCTTAGACGCTTCATTCCAATCGAGAAGAAAACGGGTCTGAAGAGCATGAACAGCATTACCCTGAATACGCAAATGAGTATCACGCCAGTAACCAAACTTGGAATTCAAGCCGAGATATTCATCCCCTACATTAAACCCGCCTGTATATCCAAGGTTGCCATCAATGATGACGATTTTACGGTGATTTCGGTAGTTCATACGCAGGTTAATCAGACTGAATTTGGATGGGAAAAAGACTTCAACCAAACCGCCTGCTTCGCGCAATTCTTTGAAAAAGCGTTTGGATACCCGCCGCGATCCCAGTGCGTCATACAGCAGACGAACTTTGACACCTTCGCGCGCTTTACGGATGAGTGCATCCCGGATTCTTTTACCGAGTCGGTCGCCTCTATAAATGTAATATTGCACGTGAACATGATCTTTCGCTGCCTCGATATCATCGAGCAACCGCTGAAATTTGTCTGTTCCGTCGGTAATAATCTCGACCGCATTGTCTTCTGTCAACAGAGCATCGTTTTGCTTCAGGTTCATATAAATCATGTCCTGACTACTCTCTGTCGCTTGATTACGGAAAGGTGTTCTATTGTCTTGCAGCTGTGCAAGCTGGGCAGCAATACGTTCTTCAAGCCCAAGCTTCTTGCGCTCTTTCCACTGGAAAAGTCGGTAGCGCGTCAGGTTTTGCCCTGTTAATAAGTAGAGTACAAACCCGAACACCGGAATAAAGTTCAAGACGAGCAGCCAAGCCCAGGATGCACTGGCATCCTTTCGTTCGAAGAAAACGACCGCTGCAGCGAAAATAATATTCAGGCCCAGGAGTATAACAAGTAAAATGGATTCGATATGCACTGTAGTCCCCCATGTCTCATAATGACCATCATGAATCCATTCATAAACCCTTCCTCGTGTAGATTGATTATGAATTAGACCCTAGGTTGTAATGTTTCCTATAATACGTATTTTAGCAGAAGTATCCGGGTTCGTCCGCAGATGTTGGAAAGATATGTTCGGAAGCGATGAGAATCCATGTAAAATTGATGATAGAGTGTTGTATTTATATAACTAGAGTCGTATAATAATACACAAATATGCATAGAAGCGACGGAATTGCTGTATGAAAGCTCATTGGGAGCAGGAGAACAGTATAAGTAGCGCATACGACAAGATTGGGGGAGCGAGAGTGAATAAAAAATTAAAAGTGGCAATCGTCGGTTCCACCGGCTACGGCGGGGTGGAACTGATTCGTTTTTTCCAGAACCATCCGCAGGTTGAAATTACTTCGGTAATCTCTTCATCCAGCAGTGGTGAGTCCATCGCAGATGGATTCCCGCATTTGACGGAAGTGATTCAGAGGCCACTCGACGGCGTAGACCCGGCTGAGATCGCAAGTCGTGCAGATCTGGTGTTCACAGCAACCCCGTCTGGTGTAAGCGCAAAGCTCGTTCCGAGTCTGCTTGAAGCAGGTCTTAAGGTCATTGATCTGTCTGGAGATTTCAGACTCAAGGATGGAACGGTGTATGAAGAGTGGTATAAACATCCGGCACCATCTGCTTCATTGCTGGAACAGGCGGTATACGGCATGGCAGAGGTGTATGGCGACGAAGTGAAGGGCAAAAACTTTATTTCCAACCCAGGCTGTTACCCAACGGCTACGTTACTCGGATTGATTCCAGCTGTTGAGGCAGGTTGGATTGACCCTTCCAGTATCATCATTGATGCCAAATCCGGCGTATCGGGTGCGGGACGGGGAACAAGTCTGACGAATCATTATGCAGAAATGAATGAGAATTTCAAAGCATATAAACTGAACAAACATCAGCATATTCCCGAAATTGAGCAAGTGCTGGGAAATATCACTGGATCTCCAGTCACAGTAACGTTCACAACTCAACTGGTGCCGATGACTCGCGGAATCATGAGTACGATGTATGCCAATCTAACTGGTGAACATAGTGACCGTGAAATCGTTGATCTGTACCGTAAATATTATGAAAATCGTCCGTTCGTGCGTGTACGTGAGCCGGGGATCTGGCCTTCAACGAAGGAAGTGTACGGATCGAACTATTGTGACATTGGATTTGCGGCTGATCCTCGTACAGGTCGTTTGACGATTATTTCGGTCATCGACAACCTGGTGAAAGGTGCATCCGGGCAAGCCATTCAAAATATGAACCTGATGATGGGATGGGAGGAGAACCTCGGGCTGAACATGACGCCGGTATATCCATAAGGTTTGAATCATTGGGAGTGCGCTTAGACGCACTCTCGAAACCATGTGAGGAAGACGGATCAGGCAAAGCAAGCGGACAATCGGCATGCAGCCGAACGCATAACGGGGGATAACATATGGGAACGAATGTGGAGCAAAAGGCTTTTACTATTGTTGAGAACGGAACGATTGTAACCCCGCGCGGGTTCACTGCTGGTGGACTGCACTGCGGATTGAAAAAAACGTCTCGTAACGACATCGGAGCGATTCGCTGTGATGTGCCGGCAACTGCAGCTGCGGTGTATACAACGAACGTATTCCAAGCCGCACCTCTGAAAGTCACACGTGAGAGCTTAAGCAATGGACGCCTTCAGGCAGTCATCGTGAACAGCGGGAATGCCAATGCATGTACTGGACAACAAGGTGAAGAGGATGCATACGCCATGCGTACGGCGGCCGCACGTGAATTGGGGGTAGCAGAAGAGGATGTTGCTGTCGCTTCTACAGGTGTCATTGGTGAATTGCTGAAGATGGACGCTGTACACTCGGGGATTAGCGGACTTCCGGCACGTTTGGGCAAGGAAGCAGAAGAGGCGGAGCATTTTTCCCAAGCTATTCTGACAACCGATTTGGTGAAAAAGGAAGCCTGCGTCTCCGTTGAGGTGAACGGCAAAACGATTACGATTGCTGGTGCTGCCAAGGGATCGGGGATGATTCATCCGAATATGGCGACCATGCTGGCATTTATGACTTCTGATGCGGTCATTAGTGCAGAAGCGTTGCAGCGCCTGCTGCGTCAGGCGACGAATCATACATTTAACATGATTACAGTGGATGGAGATACAAGCACGAACGACATGCTTGTAGCAATGTCCAGCGGTCTGGCAGGGAACGAAGAACTGACCGTGGAACATCCGGATTGGGATGCTTTTGCTGCCGGATTCACTTATGTGTGCGAAGTGCTTGCCAAAGCCATTGCGCGCGATGGCGAAGGAGCAACCAAGCTGGTAGAAGTACAGGTAACGGGTGCGGTAAGTGATGAATCCGCGCAAGCTATTGCAAAGACCGTCATTGGATCCAGCCTGGTGAAATCCGCGATGTTTGGTGCGGATGCCAACTGGGGACGCATTATTGCAGCCGTAGGGCGCGCGGGACAGCCCGTGAACCCGGAAACGGTTGATATCCGTCTAGGAGATATCTCTGTTCTCGCTCAATCCCGTCCAGTCATATTCGACGAAGAAGCGGCGCTGGCCTACTTGCAGACGGATACCGTACGGATTGTGGTCGATCTGCACCACGGCGAGGGTACAGCCATTGCATGGGGCTGTGACCTGACGTATGACTATGTACGAATTAACGCGGCATACCGCACTTAATATTTTGTGGTTAGTTTTAGTTAATCTAGCAGCTTCATTATTGAAAAGCTGCTTTACAAAAATATGTAGAACATCTATAAGGATTAAACTTTTTGAGTTTGATCATTGACGGGGATAGTGAAAAAGTCGGAATCGATTCTGTAGAAGCGAAGCGTGCGCCTTTGTCTCCGGGTTTTCCCTTTAAAAAGGGAATCAAAAAACCTGGAGACAACAGCGATCAAAAGAACGATCCGAATTTGTAACGGCTAGACCCGTCTAATATGGATTTATTAAGTGTTAGGCCATTTAGAATATTTGAACGAAAGGAGTGCCCTCATGACTTCAACATTGCAAAATGAGAGTACCGGAACTGCAGCAGGTGCCGAGAAGCAGACGTTTGTAATGAAATGCGGAGGCAGCACGCTGGCGGCGTTGCCTGAATCCTTTTTTGCAGATCTGCGTGACTTGCAGTCCCAGAGAACTCAGCCTGTCATCGTACATGGCGGCGGTCCTGCGATCTCGGATAACTTGGCGAAGCTGGGCATTGAGACCGAGTTTGTGAACGGATTGCGTAAAACAACGGAACCCGTGCTGGACGTCGTGGAGATGGTTCTTGCGGGGAGTATTAACAAACAGATCGTACGTTTAATCCAACGTGTTGGTGGACGTGCGCTGGGATTGTCGGGTGTGGACGGTGGTTTGATCCAGGCGAAACCGGTTAGCAACCACGCAGAGATCGGTTGGGTAGGTGACGTGACGGGCGTTAACGCGGAGATTATTCAAGGTATTGTGGGAATGGGCTATATGCCAGTTATCGCACCAGTTGGTGTGGATGCATCCGGTCAGCGTTATAACATCAATGCGGATACAGCCGCAGGCGCGGTAGCTTCCCATCTCGGAGTGAGCCGGATGATCGTAGTGACTGATGTTCCTGGCATTATGAAGAATGTAGGCGGCGAGAAAAAAGTACTACCATCCGTCTCTGTACAAGAGATCGAGGATATGATCCAAACCGGAGAAATCTATGGCGGCATGATTCCAAAGGTGCGTGCAGCCATCGCTTGTATTCACGGCAAAGTGCGTGAGGTCATCATCGTAGATGGCAGCGAACCACAGATCCTGAGCCGTGTGCTTGGCGGAGAAACGATCGGAACCCGAATTATCCGTATGCAATAATTTGCTCTCAATGCGCTAGAGTCTTAATAGTCTTATATTATATAAAAAAATATGTACACGATTTTTGTGAATCTGGCATAGCACGATAAGGAAGAGTGCAGAACCAATCTGAAGAAACAAAAATGCGAGAACGGAGAGGACAGAAATAACCTGAAGAAGCGGAGCGTGCGCCTTTATCACTGGATTTCCACCTTTAAAAATTTATTAAAGAAATCTGGGGATAACAGCGATCGGA